>DASVHD010000016.1 GCA_036382775.1 bacterium
CCGCTCGATCCGGATGGCGCTGGGCGAGCCGGACGCATCGGGCCGGCGCCGGCCCGTGCCGATCGAAGGCTCGAACTTCATCTCGCCCACCGACGTGGTCGTGTGCGCGATCGGTAATAGCCCCAACCCTTTGATCCCGCAGGCCACGCCCGATCTGAAGGTTTCAAAATGGGGCAATATCGAGGTGGATAAAGCAACGATGAAGACGTCAAAGAAAGGGTGCTGGGCCGGCGGCGACGTCGTGCGCGGCGGCGCGACCGTGATCCTGGCAATGGGCGATGGCCGTGTTGCCGCCAATTCGATCAGCGAGTATTTGAAGACCGGAGTCTGGTAGGATAGCGCCTTCGCTATCGCTCGGCGAAGTCCTAATTTCAAAATCCTAAATCCTAAATAATCTCTAAATCCAAATACCAAAATTCAAAGATTTATTCAGAGAATTATGCATGAAAAAAGGGGCGGTTTAACCGCCCCTTTTCTATTTGCCGGATTATCGATCGCTTTTATGGCTGGTACACATTTCCGCTCGGGCAATCATAGAAGGTGTTATCGTTCAACAGAGTCAGACTGTCAGGGTGTGCGGTTCCATATAGAGATATGCCATAATTCCCGCTGTGGCCGATGGAATCACCGGTGATCTCAGGAATCGCGTCATCGATATAGATTATCCCCGGGAAGCCCGCGCTGCCGCCGCCGTATACGAGATTGCAGTTGATCAACTGGCAGGAAGCATCGATCGAGTAATCGTAAAACCCAATATTGATCCAATCACCTGAAGACGGCGAGGAGACATTGCTGGTGAACGTTATCCTGCCGCTCGTGCCATCGGCGATCAGACCGCCGCTTCCGCTGTACCCGGTGTATAATTCGACATCGGGCTGGAACCTTATCGTATTCCCGGAAGCGATCGTTATGACCGGATCAGTATTGTCGTCTGCGATTTCAACGTTACTATCAATCACATAAGCAATTCCGGGATTGATCCACGTGCCCGATGTATGAACAGTCCCGCCCGAGACCAGGACGGCACCGATCGTGTTCCCGGTCATGGCGTTGCCGGTACCGATCGTGCGCGCGTATTCGGCATTAATGCGCAGCGGATATTGGGCACAGGTCGTAATGGTATTATTGGAAAAGGAACTGAACCCCGCGTCGTCGGTCAGGTACACTCCGTAGTTGCCGCTATTACTGATCGTGCAGTTGGTTATATCCATGAACGACATCCCGTCGCCGTATAATGCGCCGGGATAACCGCTGGATGAACCGGCGTATTCGAAAATGCAGTAAGAGAAACTCGAGGTGTTCATTGCGTATTCATAAAGTCCGACATTCATCCAATCGCCGGCAGCAGGAGCAGCAACATTGGATGTGAAGAGAATCGAATCAGTCGCAGTCCCATTCGCGATGATCGCTCCCGCCCCATTATAACCGGCATATAATTCATAACCAGGTTCGAACCTAACGATGCAGCCCGCTTCGATGGTCAGGGTCGCGTTGCCCGAAACATCAACATCGCCCTGGATGATATGGGGGTTTGCGCTGGCATACCACGTCTCATCAGCTGAAATAGTGCCGCTGTGGTAGGTGGGTCCGGACGTGACCGTGAGGTCGGCCGTTCCTTCCACGTCACCGGATGCTGCCGTGATCGTACACGTCCCAGTCGCGACCGCGGTGGCGAGACCGTTCTCGTCGACCGTTGCCACTGCTGTGTTCGAGGATGTCCAGGTGAAATCGACATCAACCTCGACGCTGTCGGCGTCGTACGCCGTCGCCGTGAATTGCTGTGTTTCCGTGCTGCCGATGTTCGCGGGATCCGGGGTGACCGTGATATACGATACGTTTTCTGACGGGCATCCCAGGAATACTAAGACTACCGCTATTGCTACACCGATCAAAAGTTTCTTCATCAAAGCCTCCTTGCTTTGTTAGTGATATCAGGCAAAAATCAACTAAACCGCTTCTTCAACTGATCTTTTTCTAATTAATCATTGACGAAGGGATCGATATATATTTTAGGTGTTATTTGCCTATACTCCGTATCTGGAGATAAGTATAGCTAAAACTGAAGGATTGTCAAGGGGTGTTCGTAGGTGCACTGCGAAGAAAATTTCACCCTCCCCTTTATCCCCTCCCTTCAAGGGAGGGGATAAAGGGGGTGTAAGGGCTTGAACTGTCCTTATCTGATCGTATCCCGGGAGATCTATCGCAGGAGTATCGCTTTTTCCACCGTGCTATAGTCGCCGCTCTTGAAGTCCAGGAAGTAGATGCCGGCAGGCAGCTTGCGGCCAAGGTCGTCAGTGGCATTCCATGTGATCTCGTTGAACAATTGCAGGTTCTGTTTCTTGAACTCGAACGTCTTGACCGCCCTGCCCGCAGCGTCATAAACCTTTAGTTCTACACCCGCCTTGGGGTTGGTTATGGCGAAGGAGATCTTAAGGTTGGACTTCGCGATAGTCGGGCAGACGCGGAAGATCGGACCGCTGATATCGCCGGCCGGTTTGTATTCAGCCACGCCCGTGTAGTTGTTCAGGTTGCCGATCTCAAAGTCGAGAAGCGCCGGGTTCGTGGGTGCTTCAGAGATCTTGCGGATCAGCAGCGCTTTCAATCTCAGGGTATTATAAGTAACGGTGTCCAGTGTATGCAGGTCGATCGTGTCCGTGGCGGCCATCGTGAAAAACCCCGTGGAGTTACCCGGCAGAACGCCGTTGGGCACGAGCTGCCAGGTCGAACCATTGCCATACTCGACCTGAATGCCGATGGAATCGGCAGCCGATGCCTTGCACCAAACCGCATCGCCCCAGTGCGTCCTCGGGTATACTGTCGCGAGGTCATGGAACACGGCGGCCGTTCCCTTGGCAGTTCCGTTGTCGAACTGGATCAACGCGCCGCCCCTTACCGCGATGTTATCAACGGCGTTGGCATAACCCCAGTGCGAGCTTGCCGAGCTGTCCGAGTAGAACCAGTCGAATTGGAGCGAGTCACAAGGCAGGTACGAACCGAGATTGACGGTGTCTACTCCACTGCCGCTTGCCGAGTACACCACCAGGTCTTGCCACGCAGACCAGGAACTGCCGGTGAAACGCCTCATCTTCACGCGGTATTTTTCACCAGTCTCCCATACCTGGAATCCGTAACCATATATGATCTCAAGACCCGATGTGGTGGCTCCGGAATAGATCTTGGGCGATATTAGTTCTTCATTATTATTTTGCACGCCATCACCCGCATCGTCGTCCGAATAATACGCATAGCGCACGCCATAACTGGGCGGTGTGTAAGAACCGAGGTCGCTGGTCGTGCCGACTTCCCACATATAGCCGTCGCCATTACCGTCGACGACGGTCCAGCCCCCTGGGATACTGCCGGATGATTCGAAGTTCTGGGAGAGCAGAGTGTCATAGTCCATGACGCCGTTAAGTACGACGCTGTCACCGGCAACATAGGTCTGGTAGAACGAATCCGCGGTAAACTGGGCGTTCGTCGTCTGGTACCAGGAACAGGTGTTTGACGGCAGACTTGTGCCGATAGTGAACGACCGGGCGCTGCTGTACTGCGTCCAGTATCCAGTGCCGCTGGGATCCGTGCACTTGACTCTCCACCAGTATGTGACGCCATTGGTTAAAGCCGAGGGGAACGTGAAAGTCACAATATTGCCGCTCGGATAATCGGATGTCGTCGCGCTGTCGGGAGACACGAAACCTATATTATCATCCCACTGGACCCGGTAACGGATGTTGTCCCCGTTCGAGTCGGTCGAGAAGAATGATACGGAAGGCTGCAACACGGGTATGCGCGCATAGTTGAAGGGAGCGACCAGGGTCGGTATGGCTGGCATGCCGCCAGCCGGGACATTCTGCAAGGACCGCCACAGGTTGATCCTTCCCCAGCCATAATCATAGTTGGGGTAAGTATAACCCGAAGGCTGGTCGCAGTAATTCCTGAACAGATCATAGAGCTCCTGAATGGTCAGACCGGGGTTCTTATGGAGGAGTACGGCCGTGCCGCCCGTGACATGGGGCGATGCCATGGATGTGCCGCTGATCGTGTTGTAACCGCCGTTGTTCCAACTGGAGCGAACGTTTTCACCGGGCGCTGAAACATCGGGCTTCAGTAAGTTCCAGGTTGGATAATACCAATAGGTGGGGTTGTTAATGGGATCGATGTTCGGCGCTGGACCGCGCGAGGAGTAACCTGAAACCGCGTCAGAACTATTGGTCGAACCGACGCCGATACACAGGGGATAACTGCCGGGCGCGCCGACCGTGCCCGCGCCAGGTCCCGCGTTGCCGTTGGAAAACACCGGCAGGACGCCGATCGTTTTCCAGTTCAGCACGATCGTCCACCAGTGTAGTTCCGAACCATTGTTATTGCCCCAGGAATTGCCGATCGCCCGGATGTCGATGCCGCCGGCCTTAAGGTTCGCCAGGTAGTTCATGCAGGTGTCGATCGTCGTGAACGAACCGCTGCCGCCTGAATTGAACGCCTTGGTGGGGATGAATCTTGCGCCATAAGCAACGCCGACGTCATCCGTAAACGTCCCAAAACCATCGCCGCCGCAGATCGTGCCCATGGTATGCGTGCCATGACCATGATCATCATAAGGCGAAGACTGGCCATTGACGCCGTCCACCCAGTAGGGCGAAAGCCACTTGCCGGTCAGCGCCGCATGGGTCGTCAGAACCCCGGTGTCAAGATGTCCGACAATGATGCCGTTGCCGTTGAAACCGGCATTCCAGCATGAATCAGCCTGGATCTTCTGGATGTTCCACTCGGCGACCATGGGATAATTATCACTGTTTTTCTCGACGATGATCTGCGCGGTACCGTTATTGCAGATGAACCAGACATCGTTACGCCGGGCAAGTTCCTGGATCACTTCTTTGGTTGCTTTGACATGAAAACCATTGAAGATCCAGTACTGGCCGCCCATTTTCGCCTGGTCATCGGGCAGAGAACGGATAAACTTCACGATATCCTTTTGCGAATTCTCCGCGACATTCTTGAATACCTCGCAGATCTCGGTATAGTGCATGGATTCAACAGCCGCGTATGGATACTCGGTGTTCATGTGCACGATCACGGTGATCTTTTCCCCGGGTACAGCGTTCTCCATGACCGGTATCAGGTCCGGCGTGATCTGGCCCGGTACCGGAGGCAGAACCGAGAGCACCAAGAGTATTGATATAAAATGCATAATTTCTCCTTTTTTATAATCTAATGACTATGCCCAGCCCGGTAAAAATCTGGGTGCTTGAATGCATCGCATTTATTTTGTTCTGTGGTGCCAGGTACCTCCTTTTTTTGTATTTGGATTCAATTGAAAAATGCATAAAACCGGTAGTCAACTGGTCATTATATGCCACTGGCAGGGGTTGTCAAGGATCCGGCACCTTTCATCTCTAGCCGGGTAGAGTCTTTTTATCCCCACCGATACTAAAAGTTCTCGGCCAGGATTTCGTAGTAGGCTTGAGGATGCTTGCAGGCTGGACAGGTCGCCGGCGCTTCCGTGCCTTCAAAAACATAGCCGCAATTGCGGCAGTGCCATTTGACCGGTTTGGTCTTTTTAAAAACTTCTTTTTTAGCGATATCCTGGATCAGCGCGCGGTACCTTGATTCGTGGAATTTCTCGACCCTGGAGATCTGATTAAAGGATTCTGCGACGTCGGAAAAACCTTCATTTTCAGCGTCTTTCGCAAAGTTGGCGTAAAGCATCGTCCATTCCATGTTTTCACCGGCCGCGGCTGCCTCGAGGTTAGCCTTGGATTCTTTGATCTGCCCGGCTGGATAAGCGGCAGTGATCTCGACGTCGCCGCCCTCTAAATAGTTGAAGAATACCTTGGCGTGTTCTTTTTCATTTTCAGCCGTTTCCAGGAAGATTGCCGATATCTGTTCATAACCTTCTTTCTTAGCCGCCGACGCGAAATAAGTGTACCGGTTCCTGGCCTGCGATTCGCCGGCAAAAGCCGCCAGCAGGTTTTTTTCGGTCTTTGTTCCTTTTAGGGATTTAGCCATTAATTGCCTCCTAACTCTTGGATCCTATTATGGATTCTGACAATTGTATCCATCACCGTGTCCATGTCAATGAGTGCGAACAATCATCTAATCCATCGTTGTGATTGTCATTGCGAGGAATCCCGCATCCTTAATTTTTGATAAAAAAAAAGCGGGAGACGAAGCAATCTCCGGCAATGGCGTAAACATGAAGATGAGATTGCTTCGCATCCGCCACACTACATGGCGAACTCGCAACGACATGCGTTCATATACTTGACGTTATTATGCTTTTACGCTATAGTTATATACCATTGTTGCATAGATTGACAAAGAAAGGAGAATTTTTATGGACAAATCGAGAATTTCGCAGCACGAGTCGGTGATCAGGGCATATGAAAAGTTAAAAAAAGACGGCATGAATACGATCTGGGACCGCTACGAGGCTCAGGGGCTGGGCAGTCCGGACAAGCGGTGTCCATTCTGTATGGCCGGAACGCGATGCGATCTCTGTTCCAATGGGCCGTGCCGCGCTGATGCGTCGATCGATAAGCGGGGCGTTTGCGGTATCACGGCCGACGGCATGGCCATGCGCATGATGCTCTTGCGCAATGTCATGGGCGCTTCTACCTATCATTATCATACCGAACAGACCGTTAAAACGCTTAGATCGACTGCCGAAGCCAAGACCCTTTTTAAAATCGCCGAACCCGGAAAGCTTAAGTTATTCTGCCAACGGCTGGGGCTTGATGTTGGCGGTTCTGACCGCGACATCGCCCTGCGTCTTTGTGATTTTGTAAAAAATGAATTTAGCCGGCCTTACGATGAGCCCAGCCTGATCGTGAGCAAACTGGCTCCGGCCGAGCGCCAGGATTTATGGCGGCGCTTGGGTATTTTCCCGGGCGGAGTCTATGGCGAAATGATGCTGGCGACGAGCTCGTGTCTTACCAACGTGGACGGATTTTACGTGAGCCTGGCGAAAAAAGCGATGAGGCTCGCCATCGCCATGGCGTACCAGAGCCAGATCGTTAACGAATATTGCCAGGATGTCATTTTTAACATACCAAGACCCCATAGCATGCGCGTGGACATGGGCGTGCTGGATCCCGATTATGTCAATGTCCTGCCCAACGGGCATGAACCGTTCCTCGGCTTCGCGATGGTGACGCTCGGCAGGAAACCCCAGTGGCAGGAAAAGGCAAAGGCAGCCGGTGCCAAAGGCCTGCGCGTTATCGCGAATATCGAAACCGGTCAGGAAATGATCCAGCGATGGACAATGGACGATACCTTTTACGGTTTTACCGGCAACTGGATTATGCAGGAAGCGGTCCTGTCCAGCGGTTGTGTCGACCTTTTTGCCGCGGATATGAACTGTTCCATGCCGGTCGATCCCTTGTACGCGCAGAAATATATGTTCAAGCTGGTGCCGGTCAGCGAACTGGTCGCGTTCGAAGGCATTGACGAGCGGATAAACTACGCGCCGGAAAAGGCCGAGCAGCAGGCCGCGCAGCTGCTGGCTATGGCGATCGATAATTTCAAGGTACGCCGCAAAAAGATCGAGCCGCTAAGAGGCATGCCGGTGAAAGAAGCGGTAGTGGGGTTTTCCACGGAGAGCATTCTTGAAGCCCTTGGCGGCACGCTTGCGCCCCTGCTGGACGCGATAAAGAGCGGCGCTTTGCGCGGCGTGGCCGGTCTTGTCTCCTGCACTTCATTGCGCGATTCGGGACAGGATGTGCACAGCGTGAAGGTAGCCAGGGAACTCATAAAGCGCGATGTCCTGGTGCTTTCCATGGGGTGCGGCAACGGAGCCATGCAGGTTGCCGGTCTGTGCAGCCTGGCGGCAAAGGATCTTGCCGGGCCAGGATTGAAAAAGGTATGTGAGGCATTGGGGGTGCCGCCGGTGCTTAGCTACGGGACCTGCACAGATACGGGCAGGCTGGCCGACCTGTTAAAGGCAATTTCCGAAGCCCTGGGTGGCGTGCCCGTGACCGACCTGCCGGTGGCCGCCGTTGCACCTGAATACATGGAACAAAAAGCCACGATCGACGCGATCTTCGCGCTGGCATTCGGCCTATACACGTATGTCAATCCGGTGCCAACCGTGACCGGCGCGCCCAATCTTGTGAAATTGCTGACCCAGGACCTGCCATCGGTGACCGGCGGGATCCTGAGCGTGGAAACCGACGCGGTCAAGGCCGTTGACATGATTCTGGCGCATATCGAAGCAAAAAGGAAAAAACTGGGGATCTGACCTGAGCTCTTTTCACAATACATTTTAATTATTAAAATATGTCCTCCCCGCACCTTGTTCGTCTCAATAGATCGCAATTCGATTATGCTTTCAATGATTCGGTAAGAATTACTATTGCATTAAGGAAATTTGACCCCATATCCATATCCTAATAAAGGATGAGATTGCTTCCCCTCTTTCCTCGGGACTCCAGTTATCCCCCTCACCCTTACCCTCCCCCTCGAGGGGGGAGGAAAAAGGAGGGGGTGTAAGGTTGCGCACGATGATTGCTCGCAATGACCACAATAAGACGCTTTGCATCTAATCGGGCAGGCAAAGGGGAGAGGTGAAGAAACGTGAAACCAATGAGTTCATAATTAAAGTTTTACGCTTGACATATACTTACCTATCGGTATAATAGACCATGAAAGCAATGAATATTTTGAGAAAGATTGAGAAGAAATATATCGTGGATGATAAAGGAAGAAAATCCGCAATCATTGTTCCAATCGAAAAATACGAGGAACTTCTTGAAGACATTCATGACCTTGCCATTGTCGCCGAGCGGCGCGATGAAGAGACGGTTAGTTTTTATGACCTTAAGAAAAAATTGAAGAAAAATGGGCTCCTATGAAATTCGATGGAAGAAATCGGCGATTAGCGATCTGCGGAGAATCGACAAGCAGTTTGTCAGCCGAATCATAAGAGGAATTGAAGACTTAGTAACAAATCCTTACCCTGCTCACTCCAAAAAACTCAAGGCCACGGAGCATATTTATCGTTTGCGCATCGGTGATTACCGGGTTGTTTATCATGTAGATGCAGGTGCAAGAACAATAACCATCTATCATATAAGACATCGCAAAGATGTTTACCGCTTCATGAAATTGTAATGACAATAATACAAGGGAAAGCTAAGCTCAACCATCTAAATTCATATAGTCAAAAAAAAGTCGCAACATCCATGTATCAAAAAGGAAAGGATTTCATTCTCGCTGCCATGTTATTAAATCAAAAGAACAGATTTAACTATGTCTACCGCCATTTGATTTGCCAAGAACTTGAAAATATTCTAAAATCATTACTTCTATTCAAAGATTTCAAACGGTTCAAACCGCTCTTAAAACCAAGAAGAGAGTTGGGACATGATCTAGAAAAAATAGTACTATGTTGGTCAAAGGAACTTAATGGAAATCGTATTAACGTTAAATTGCTTAATGAAATCAAAACACCGAACATATTTTATAAAAATCATCGTCTGAGATACGGGTCAATTGCCGATTTGCTCTTTGATCTTAGAAAAAGCAAAGTAAAGTCAACAATGAAATTTATTCATAAGATTATTATTAAAGTCAATAAGAAATTGAGATTGCTTCGTCCCGCTTAAGCGGAACTCGCAATGACAGAGAGAAAGATAAGATTGCTTTGCACGAGGCATGCTCGCAATGATCCCGATTAGATGCTCTGCATCTAACGGGGCAGGCAGAGGGAGGGATGTAAAAGCAGAAAACCAGCGACCTTCGGTATGTGAGACCGACGCTCTTTTGCGGACACCCTCAAACCCCATGAAATATCGGGAG
Source organism: bacterium (assembly GCA_036382775.1). NCBI lineage: Bacteria > bacterium. The sequence continues at coordinate 9,799 of DASVHD010000016.1, forward strand.
TTTTCAGCGAACGCCGCCAGGTCACCTTTGGATTCCCCATTTTACTTATTTCATAAGTCCCCTCTCCCACAGGGACACCAATTATTTTTGATGTTCAATTTTTTGATGTTCCTTTTAAAGGGAGAGGAATAAGGTATGGGTTTAATCCTTAGGTTGCCCCACAGGGACACCAGTATCTTTTATCCAAATTTGTTGAAGCCATCAAGGGAGGGGATTTGTTATAGGATTCATGGATGCAAACCGTTGACAACGTCGGTTTTATCAATATAATTGGGGTAAATTCGCAGACAGTTTCTTTGTGAATCCAGCAAGGAGATAAATGAAATTCTGACTCATGATGTTGTTTTTTTCAGCGTTGTTTATTTACGCGGATGAACCAGTGACCGCTAAGATCACGGCCCTCGAAGGTGATGTCCGCATTGTAAAAAGATCCGACGGCCAGGAGTCCATGGCTCAGCTCCTGGGCGTACTATTTGACGGCGACAGTTTGAAGACCGGGTCTGGATCAAAGGCCACGGTTCTTTACGCTAACGGAAAGATCCTGGCGATAAACGATCAGGCGCAGATGGAAATAAAGGGCGCGGTACCGGATACGATCAGGGGCAAAGCGAATGACGGCGCCGGCGCGACCGCGGGTGACGCGTCAGTTCTGTTCGCGTTCGTCACGGAGAATGAGGCCGGGACGAGGAAACTGATGGTGAGGGGTCCGGAGGATTCTTTCGTTATCTATAAACCCGGCAATACGGCGCTGATGGACAGCCGACCCGAATTGCTGTGGAGTTCTCGGCCGGACGCCCAGGCTTACGTGGCGGTTTTCCAGAAAATGGGTGATATCGTCATGAGCGTGATCACGGTCGATACATTTCTGGCTTATCCCCAGACCATGAATGATCTTGACCCCGGTTCTTACATGCTAAAAGTAAGCGCGATCAAAGGAAACGACACGGTCGGGTCCGTAGCGCGGTTCGTGAAGATCTTGAAACCCGAGGATATCGAAGGCGTAAAGACTTTGCTTAAACAGATCGCCGCGCAGAAGTGTGATCCATTCACGCTTCATTTGCTAAAAGCCCAGGTCTATGAGAAAAAGGGATTGATCGCCGACGCGATCGAACAATATGAGATATTGCTCTCGCAAAAGCCGGATGCCGCGGTGATCCACCAGGCATTGTGTACTTTGTACACAAAGCTTGGCGTACAGGCAGCGGCAAATAGTCATCTTGACCAGTACCGGGAACTCAAACAGTGATGCTGATCGCCGTCTTTATTTTCGCTGCCTCGTTAGACTTAAGAGTACAAAAGGCGGATTCATTATTCGACATCGAGAATTACGCGTCAGCGGAAAGCATTTATACCGGCGTCCTGGCGACCGCCCAGGGCGCGGATAAGGCCGCCTGTTTGAAAGGCCTGGGTAACATCCGGTTCAGTTATGGCGCGTTCGATAAAGCTTACGTATATTACAACGATGCGTTATCGATATTCAAAAAGATCAAAGACCGGCGCGGGGAGGCCAGGATTGCCATCAACCTGGGAAGCCTGTCCGTGTACCGCGGGACGCCCGATAAAGCCATTAAATACTACGACCGGGCGCTGGTCCTGGTGCAAAAGATCAAGGACCCTACCGATGATGACCGAAAAGACGAGGCGGCTGTTTACCTGAACAGGGGCCAGGTCTATGAGGACGGACGGCAATACGACAGGGCACGCGGGCAATATCAGGAAGCGCTGGCGATTTCAGCGGCGATCGGTTATGAACGGGGGATGGCCGACAGTTATTACCACAGCGCGTCGCTTTTCCAAAATGCCGGCGAGGCGGACAGCGCTCTGTTGTACTTGGGTAAGGCGCAGCGGTCTTATCGACAGCTGAATAACGGCAAGGGCGCAGCCGATTGCCTGCGCGAAGCCGGGAACATCCACCGGAAACTTTCAGATTACACCGCCGCGCTCGACTGTTTCTTCCGGGCGTTAGACCTGGTGAAGGCGGCAAGAGGTAATGAAAAGAGCGTGCTGGGCGAAGCCGAACTGTGCATGTACATTGGCCGGTTATATCTTGAGATGGGCAAATACCACGATGCCTTGCAGAACTTCACGGCAGCACGGAAAATATTTGAAGGTTCATACGACCGCATGGGCAAGGTCTCGGTATTCGAGAGTATCGCCCAGGCCCATTTGTTCACCGCGATGTACGATAGTGCTTTGTATTATTATGAACAGGCGCAGCAAACAGCAGTTTCAGATATTCAGAAAGCGAGCCTTGTCAATAATGCAGGCATTGTCTATGAAAAGGAGCATAATTACGATGCCGCCATGAAACAATTCCGGTCTGCCCTTGACATATATACTTTTTGGCACGACAGCGTTGGCATTGCCAAGGTGATGGGCAATATGGCCAACTGCGCACTGGCCAAAGGTGACTATAACAGTGCCATAATCTGGTACCAGACAGCTTTGAGTACTGTAAAGAAACTAAAGCGCCAGGACTGGGAAGTCGGGCTATTCTCCAACCTGGGTCGCGCGCAGCAGGGTGCCGGCAGGACGAACGATGCGATCCAGTCAATGTGCTCAGCGGTTGACCGCATCGAGGCGCTGCGCGGTAATATAACAAGCCAGGAATTCAGGTCGACGTATTTTGAGGATAAGATCAAAGTCTATGAGGAACTGGTCAGTCTGTATTGCGACCAGGGCGACGCGGTCAGCGCATTCAACACGGCCGAGAGAGCGAAAGCCCGGGCTTTCCTTGATCTGGTCGGCAGCGTGGATTTGAGCAAGCGGGATGACATTGATCCCGGGGTGCGCGTTTTGATCGAAAAGGAGCAGCGCCTGGCGCGGAAGGTGGAATATTTAACGGGCAGTCCCCAGCAGCCGGCCGCGATCGTGGAGCACGTCCGGGTGACTGACAGCCTGGCGCGGCTGTGGCCCGAATACGCGGCGCTGAGGTCGGCCCGGCCGGTCGATGTCGGCGGTCTGCAATCGGTCCTGGACAGCAGCACGGCGTTCGTGGAGTATTTTCTTGGCGTCCGCAAGGGATTCGTATTCGTAGTGAGGAACAAGAAGATCAGCGTTTTGCCGCTGGGCAAGGATCCGGCCGTCATATATCAGGCCGTGGACTCTTTACGGCGCGAGGTCAGGCGCAAGGGTAACTATGCTCCCTACGGGCGAATGCTCTTTAACACCTTGCTTTCGCCGGTGTATTCTGACCTGGCGTCGGCCAAACGGGTGGGGATAGTCCCTCACGGCGTGCTTCATCACCTGCCCTTCTCATTGCTCGTTACGCGGGAAGATCCCCGCCGGCTTTTGATCGAGGACCACGATATTTTTTACGTACCCTCGGCCTCGGTCTTCGAGATCGCGCACCGGCGGAACACACGGCAGAAAGACCGCGCTGTGGTTTTTGCTAAATCGGATTTTGCCGAACACCCCGACTGGTTCGACGTGCCGTTGCCGGGCACGAATATCGAGAAAGACTCGCTTCTGGCGCACCGGGTTTTTCCCAAGGTCATAGTATTTTCAGACCGGGACAGCGTTCTTCCCCTGCCCACCGAAAGCAGTGCCAAGCGCCTGCTCGATTCGTTCGACATTATCCATTTTGCCACGCACGGCAAGCTTGACGAAGAATCACCGCTTGATTCCCGCATCGTGCTGGGGGCGGATCCGGCCGAGGACGGCAACCTGAAAGTACGCGAGATCTTCAATCTGGCGGCGCACGCTTACCTGATTACACTTTCCGCCTGTGAAACCGGGCGGCTAAAAACCTTCGCCGAAACCGGAAAGTACGGCGCGGGCGATGAGCTGACCGGCTTGAGCCGGGCATTCATCTATGCTGGCGCCGCGTCCGTGGTCGCCTCGCTGTGGAAGGTGAGCGATGCCTCAACCGCCCTGCTCATGGTGGATTTCTATGAGCGTCTGAAGGATCATGACAAAGCTGGCGCGCTGTGCGCGGCTCAGCGCCGGCTGATGAAAAGCGAATATTATGCTGAACCGTTCTACTGGGCGCCGTTCGTGGTGATCGGGGACTGGAGATGAATGAAAAAACACGCTGACGCTGCAGATACGCCTGCGGCTGTAGACACGGCACAAAGTGCCTGTAGTCATGGGATGCAGCGGTGAAAAAGAATGAAGATGCGAGGTTGTGAGGATTGGAGGATATGAAAAAGCATATGGGTAAGGGGATATGGGGATGGAAAACGGTGAAGTTATGAAGTTGAGAAGTTATGAGGTTGGGAAATAATTAAGAAGTATCTCTGCGGTTTTCCGCGAAAATTTCTGCGGGATCCACGGTTTTGGCTTTAAGCCAAAACAACGAATGGCTAATCTAAAAAAGGAGGATGCATGAAAGCCATAACAAAGACACTGGCGATCGTAATGATCGCCGCATTGGTCATACCGGGGCTCGTGATTGCCCAGGCAAAAGGACCAGGGGAAAAAGTCGGGGCCGGGAAAAAGGAAGTGGTCAAGCTCAAGTACGTGAATATCCAGGATGAGATCAATCCCGATTACAATTTTCTGGCTGATATCGGGTCGATGATCGACGATGCGCGTCATCTGAAAGACGGTAACAGCATGCTGGCATCGGCGCTCATGCTGATCTACGCGGAAAAGAACGCGGGGAAGAAGAGCCCGGCGGTTACGGGCGAAGCGCTGGTGAACGAAGCCGGTGATATCGCCAAGGAGCAGAAGAACGTGAAACTGGCCAAGGCGGTAAGCGACATTTATAGCGATGCCGTCTTCGGTCTGGGTAACAAGGCGAAAGCCGATGAATTCACCAAGCTGGCGAAGGAATATGACGCGGTCGCGGCCACGACCCGCGGCTATGGCTGGGTGAAGATCATCAACGAGTCATCGTATTTTGTCGATATTTACGTTGATGGATATTACAAAGGACGTCTGTACAGCGGTTATTACGCGTTTTACAAGATCTGGGAAGGCACGACCAAGCTGTACGCCGAAGCGCCCTATACCGAACCTAACAACTGGTTCTGGGGTCCGAAATGGGTCGAGCTGTACGAAGACGAAACCTACGAATGGACGATCACTGACTAAAAAAGTGCGCAATCCCTCCCCTGCAAAGGGGAGGGATTGCCAGCCGTTTCAATGGTGCCGGAACCATATGATCAAGGCCTGGGGGTGGCAATGAAGATATCTTTACTTTCCCTGTTATGCGGTGTTTGTTTTGTGACCTCTATCGGTTTTTGCGATGATGTCGGCAAAGGTCCCGCGTTCGTCGTCAAGATCAGCGAGGAAGCGGCAAAGGAGATCGAAGCCGAGGATGGCGTGCTGAATAGCCCGGTACTGCTGGATCGCCTGCAGCCGATAGTCGAGGATATCATGAAGGCCTCGGACGTGCGGCAGATCTTTCCGTGCCGGATCCTGAAGAGCGACGTCGTGAACGCCTTCGCTTTGCCCGCCGGCCCCGTTTACGTGACGCTGGGGATGCTGGATTTCCTCGATTCTTTGCGCGATGAAGGCTCACGCTCGGTGATCGCGGGCATCATCGGTCATGAGATCGCCCACGTCTATCTGCGGCATTCGGTCGCATGGGCGCGCCTTAATAATTTCATGAAAGAACAGCCCTCCCAGATACCGACAGACATTGCCCGCATCCTCGAGCTGGGCTACGTGCGCGAGCAGGAATTCGAAGCCGATGAATACGGCATCTTGTACGCGATGCGGGCCGGCTATGATTTTGAATCGATCATCAAATTTTACAAAAAAGTGCGGGAAACGTACGGTGAAACAGCGCCCGGCGACGAGATGTACGCCGACCATCCTCGAATGACCGAGCGGATCGCGCGGCTGTACGAAGTAAGGGCTCAGATCGAACGGGATTTTGACCAGTTCAACTACGGGGTCGCGGCACTGGCTGAAGGCCGTTACCCGGACGCCATTTCGGCGTTCCGGGCATTCACCTCGACGTTCGCCAACAGCGCGACCGGCTGGACGAACCTGGGGACCGCCTATTTGTTCGAGGCCATAGCCAAGGTCGAGGGGCCGCCGGTCCGTTATATGATAACTTATTACGAACAACCCAAGGATGTTCTGCGCGGAAAACCCGAGGAGCTGATCGAAGCCGAGGAAGCATTCCGGAGGTCGGTCGAGATCGATACTGCGTATAATATCGTGTACAACGGGAATATGGGGATAATCGCGGCACTAAACGGCGAATATGACAGGGCGCTGGAATTCACAAAAAAAGCCCTGGAGGGCAATGAGGGGCAGCATTTTTTCTATAACAATCTCGGCAATATTCTGTTTTTAAAAGAAAGCTATGAGGACGCTGCCGACGCATATAAAAAAGCACTGGACCTGAACGCTTATTGGCCCTTGCCAAGGTACAACCTCGCCCTTACGTTTGAAAAGGCCGGTCAGAAAGAACTGGCGATCGATACCTGGAAGGAGCTCCTCGACGTGTCCGGTTTCAGCGGCGAGGCTGTTAAACATCTGACCGCGCTGGACAGCAAATTCAAATCGCCGGTGTACGGGGTAGAGCCTGAAACATGCCTGGCCGGTGTGAAAATAGGCATGATCGAAGATGACGTGCGCGGACTGTTTGGTGAACCGGGCAACCGGATCGTCCTGGAAAAGATCATCGCCCTTGAGTATGATGTGCCGGGAATCCTGGTCTTTATCCGCGAAAAATTGGTGAGCGGCGTGCTTGCCGAAGGGGCATTTCAGGGAGCGACGGCCAAGGGCATCAAGATCGGTTCGACCGTTGCGGATGTTCAGGCTGCGTACGGGCTTCCCGACGACATCATCCAGCAGAAGAGCGATGAGCAGTGGGTCTACGGCCGGGTCGGTCTGATGGTAGGAGTCAGCGGCGGTTACGTCAATGGACTGCAGCTGGTGGAGGCGAACAAGTGACCGCTCAAACGATCGGTGTTGGGTCGCTCACGAAGGAGGTATCATGAAACGGTCGGCGATCCTTGTGATATTGACCGGCGTAATAGCCGCTGGTGTGGACATCGCAGAGAATTATTTTGTCAAGGGAGTCGAGTCGTATGACGCGGGAGATATCCAGAAAGCGATCCAGCAGTACACTTATGCGGTAAAACTCCAGCCCGAAGTCGGCATATACCGTCTGGCATTAGGAACCGCATTCGGGAAAAACAACCAGTATCAGGAAGCCCTTCCGCACCTAAAAAAAGCGGTGGAATACGATTCCACGCTGACCGACGCATATTACTTAATAGAAGATTATTATGCGAAGACCGGCGGCAGCAGACAAGCATTTGCTTTTTTTTCGGAGCAGCGCCAGCTGCATCCCGAGCGGGCAGCCATCGCGATAAATCTGGGTCATCTTTATTACCGGAGCGGCGATACCGAGAAGGCGATAGCCGAATATAGCACAGCCCAGATACTCGATCCTGGCAACCCCGTTCCTTTTTGCGGTCTGGGCGTGGTAGCTCTGGCCCAGGGACGCGATTCCATCGCTGAAGGTTTCTTTTTAAGCGCGCTGGAAATGGATTCGACGTATGCGGCAGCCCATCTTTATTACAGCTACGTGCTGGAAAGAAAAGGGATGTTGGAACAGGCCGCGGTTGAAAAAGAAATCGCTTTCAGGTTAAAACCGGAATTAAAAGACCTCGACTTGAGCGGTATCCTGCCGCTGCGCGGGGAAAAGGCTGATATCCCGTTCATTGTCAGCACACTGGATATCATTATCGATAAGCTCGTCCGTCCCGAAGAACGACGGGCGCTCATGGCCATGCGCAAGCCGTTCGACCTCAATCTGGGATTGGGATTTGCAAGCGTTGACAGCGATTCCACGCTCTGGCTGGCCTTGACCTCGGCTCCGGAAATGGATATGAACTGGCTCGGCTTCAAGTTGTCGCTGGGTTTTTTCTTCAATCAGAACGGCGATATGAGGCAGAAGGAACTGGATTACACCAAGATCTTCCAGAACGTTAGGATCGGGCATCCGAACCTTCCGGTTCACGCGGGGTTCGGCGTGGTTCGGGACTACACGCTCGGGTACGGCTTGATCGTGCGCAGTTATTTTAACCAGGCTGACGAAAATAACCGCAAGTTGGGCGGCCTTTTCACGCTGCAGACGCCAACCAATACCATCGGGATACATGGCATGCTCAATGATTTCAAGGACCGGGGCGTTATCGCCGGACATGCTTTCCTTGGCCGCTGGGCTCCGTACCCGGAAGATGTTTTCCAGCGTTTTGAACTGGGTTGTACCTATGCGCAGGATGCCGATAACGAACTCAAGGTCGTCGGCGGGGACGCGTTGGTCTACCTGGCTTCAAGCGGGAAGTTCCACTTCCTGTTCGTGACCGAAGGAGCCAAGATCCAGGAACACGGGTTTGGTGATATGTCGGGGCTGATGCTGCATTTTGGCGGTCTTTCACCGCGTGCCTTTTCTTTTTCGCTGTTCGGCGCGGGATTGTTCCTGGCTGCGGATTTTGTCCCGGCGCCTTTTGATGCATTTTATGAAAAGAACCGCAAACAATACGGATCTAACGCGGTCAGCACGATGCTGGCGGATTATCAGAGCGCAGGGACCGGTATGTATACAATGACGGGGTTGCAGCTGGGACCGGTCATCAAACTGACGGTCGATCTCCAGAGCGTTTCCGGCGTGCCAGAGAGCGGCGTTTTTTCCTGCCGCGGCATTGTCGGCGATGATATTCCCTATGTTAAGCTCCAGGGGTTTTTCTACAAATACCAGTTCGATGATATGTCAACTCTGACGACGATGGATGAAAATACGTACGTCGCCGGTTTGGCTGGTATAAAGCTCGTGGGTGAGCTTTTATCAGTGAATTTTCTTTACGAACGCACATACGCGTGGCAGGAAACATCCGGCTCTTATGAAGTGCAGGAGAGGATCTCGCCTTTTATCCAGTTCGGGACCAGATTTTAGGTTCAGCAGCAGGCGATCCGTGACAAAACCTTTCAGGATGGGCATTACGTTCATCGTGCTGGCGCTTGGATTGTCGGCGCAGAATGTACGTCTGCCAAACCTGATTCCCTACCGGAAAGACACTTTATGGGGATACTGCGACAGCAATAAGACGCTCATTATCCAGCCGCAGTATGACCAGGCTTTCTTGTTTACGGAAGGCCGAGCCCTGGTAGTGCTCGATGGAAAATTCGGATTTATCGACACCCTCGGCAATATTGCAGTGCCGTTCATCTATGATAATGCCGGGATATTTAAGGACCGCGCAGCGAAAGTTTGCTTTCAGGGATACTGGGGATTTGTTGACCGGTACGGCAAGGAATTCCAACCGGCGATATATGATGATGTTGGTGAATTCAGCGACGGTATGGCCGCGGTCAATTACCGCGGAAAGTGGGGTGTAATAGACCGCGCCACCAGGACGATACTGCCAGTGAAATATGAAGGGGTAAGCAACTTCTACGGTGGATTTGCCCTGGTGCTGCTTGGCGATAAGTACGGTTTCGCCGACGACCAGGGTCACGAAATCAGTCCGCCTATCTATGATGATGCAGCTGGATTTTTTAGTGATGGTCTGGTCTGGGTGCGGAGCGATAAGAAATTCGGTTTTGTCGATACCGCGGGGAAAATGGTCATACCTTTAAAGTATGACGGAGCTGGGTCGTTCAGTGAAAATCTTGCGGCCGTGAAAATAAAAAACAAGTGGGGTTATATTGATGGCCACGGCCGGTTTGTTATCAAGCCAAAGTACGATCAGGCGGCGTGTTTCAGTCAGGGATTAGCGGCCGTAAGGAATAATGGTAAATACGGCTATATTAACACGAAGGGAAAGATTAAGATCCCGTTTCGGTATGATCATGCCGGCGATTTTGCATGGGGTCTTGCGGTGGCGGGAGTAGACAGCGGAGTTGGGATTATCGATAAAAAAGGAAAGGTGATTATACCACTGACCTATACGTCGGCTTATATCATGGGCGATGGGCTCTTCAGGATTGAAATGGATGGTAAGTACGGGTTGGTCAATGCGACGGGTGGAATAGTGGCATCAATAAAATATGACGATATCTTAACGACGTACCAGGGCTTAATCCCGGTGCTCTACCACGGGGAGCGGGGGTTTATCGATTGCCGGGGCCGGGAATATTTTGAAGATTGACCAGTGGGTATTTGAGTTAAGGGGGAACATATGACCAGATGTCGCATTCCTTCGAAGAGATCGCGGAGATATTGGATGTTAATGATCGCGGCCTTGTGCATTATCCCCGTGCTTTCATTTGCCGGACCGGATGAACCTTATTTGATAACGGGTCGGGTTCTTGCGGTCTCGGAAGACGGGCGCCAGGTCGTGATAAACAAGGGCGCGAATGACCGTGTCCTGAAGGATTCTTTATGCGCTTTCCGGCCTAACCGGGGGTATGATCAGGGTGATGTAGAATGGGATATCCTGCTGGCGAGCGGGGAGATCACCTTCATCGGACCGGATACGGCGGTGATCGAGCTTACCGACGTCCGCGACAGTGTCCTGGTCAATGATTGCTGCGAGCTATTTGTCCGGGTTCCGTCATTTGTCCTCGACAGCGATCTGGGAAAGATCGCGATATGGGATATTGCTTTCGTGGATTACGACAATTCGCTCCCCTTTTTCACTCTGGGCGGTATCATCAGCGATCCCCATCCAACTTACACTGACAGCATTGTCAACCGGATGGCCGAAGAGATAAGATCTCATCCTGATGCCGTTGATTACGGCGGCGACAAAGTTCAGGGCGGGATATTCAACGGCATGACCGTCCGGGAAGCCATGCTTAAAACGACCGCCGAGCATGTCAAGCTCTACCTTGAATACGTACGGTATTATCCGGGGCGTTATATAAATTTTGACTGGTATCTTACCAATACCTACCCGTGGTGGGTCTTTCTGGGCACCAAAACCGCCGAGCGTGACCGTAAATTGAAAGTCATCGGGCCCCTGCTCGACAGCGCCTATTACGCGACCCAGCGCAGTGATTTCCATGCGGCGATCGGCTACTACAAAAGGGTTCTCGGCCAGGTGCCGGACCATGCAGACGCGGTTAAATCCATGAAACTGCTCAACACGATACTCCAGGACCGCAAGATCGTCGAGAACGACCCGAGTGATGTCACCACCTGTTTCGCATTGGGCAAGGCTTATTATGACATAGACCTGTTTGACAGCGCGCTGGTCTATTTTCGCAGGGCACGCAACCTTGGTTATGACAGTCTTGATATCGATAGGAACGTCGGTTATGTGCTGGTTTCACAGCGCGCTTACAAAGACGCGCGAAAGATCTTTGAGAAGCTGAACAAAGTCATGCCCAGGGATGAGAACATCCTGAAATGGCTCAATTATTCGAACGCGCGCGAAAAACAGTCCAGATCGGCATCCACCCTGGAGTCGTACATCATGACCGGTGATATAAAGTATGCCGAGGACAATTATGATGACGCGATCTCCGAGTATAAGAAGGCACTGGCGATCCAGCCCCATTCAGACCGCGTCCAGGATCTGATCGAGAAGGCAGCAAAACGGCGGAAAGCGCAGGAGCGGCAGACCTGGGCTGCGGACTACTGGGAAAAGGGCAAATTTGAGGAGGCCAAGGGTTTCTGGCAGGAAGCATTCGGTCTGTGCGAGGAGATCGGCGATACCTCTGCCATGGAGACCGTCTTTGATGAAATGGCAGACGCGATGTACGATGGGATGTTCTACGATGACGCGATCGGCGTCTACGAGCGCATACTGGAAATAAATTCTGGATCCTACGATTCCTATATCAGCCTCAGCAACTGCTACAAGGCCAAAAAGGACTATGAAACTGCTGTTTCCTGGGCGGAAAAAGGGATCACGGTAGATCCCCAGGACGCGTGGGCATATAATATCCTTGGTTTGATCTACAAACAGACAAAAAAGTACGACCAGGCGATCGAATATTTTCTCAAGGCCAGCGAAATGGACGAGGAATACAAATATCCCAATTACAACGCCGCGCTCGTATATGTTGCGGGACAGGAATATGAAAAGGCCCGTATCTACCTTCACAAGGCCCTCGAGATCGACATCGAATACTCCGATGCCCGATACGACCTCGTCGCCCTGGAATGCCTGCTGGAAACATCACAAAAGGTTTCATCGGACCCGGATGATGCCGACACCCGTTTGAGGTACGGACGGGCGCTGTACAACCTGGAGGATTACAGCCGTGCGATCACGGAATTGAATACCGTGATCGCGAAAAGGGGAGATGATGCGGTGGCCTGGGCGTATCTGGGTTTTGCTTATAATGAATCCGGCCAGCTGGATAAAGCACGGGACTGTTTTGAACGTTCGTATAAGCTTCATCCATATCCGAACATCAAGGCATGGATATTCCACAACGAAGGTACCAGCGCCCTGGAGAATGATCCTTATGATCCGGCCGCCTACCTGAAACTGGCGGACAGCGATCTTTACTGGGAATATTTCGATGAGGCGCTGTCCGATTGCGAGCTGGCGCTGCAGATGGGTGCCGATACGCAGGTAGTGTACGAGAAGTCAGCGATCGCCCGTACCGGTCTGCAGGGGAACGAGCTGTACAGCACGGCCAGCGATTACTATGACCGCGCCGAGTATGATAAAGCGATCGAGTACGCGGACAGTGCCTGCAAGGTCTACGAGAGCATCGGGGATATATTCGGCGAAATGTGGGCGCTATTGAAACTGGGCTGGTCGCATGCCAATCTTTTCGAACACGACAGGGCGCTGGAGTACTACGACCGTGCCGGAAAGGTCGCTGAGCTGATCTTCGACCGGGCTAACAAGGGCAATTACCTATCGGCGGTCGGCGATTATCACTGGAACATGGGTGATTACAATAAAGCGCTCGAGTACAAGAAAGAAGCGCGCGATATCTTCCACCGCAACAATGATCTCACCAACGAGGCCAATGTCCTGATCAGCATAGGTTCGCTCACCGGCGGCGGCGGTGAGTTCGACCAGATGATCGAGTATTACACCAAGGCGCTCGATATCCACGTAAAGACAATGAATTACACAGGTGAGAGTTATGCCCTGGGCACCTTGGGTTGGGCGTACCAGGATGACGGCGATTTCGCCAATGCATTGGAATACCAGAAAAAAGCTCTCAAGATCGCGCAAAAATATAACGATAAATGGCGGGAGATGAGCGCCTACAGCGGTATCGGGAACATCTACGAGGACCTAGGTGACACTTTGAACGCGATCCGTTACCTCCATTATTACCTCGATGCCGCGACCGCGATCGGCAGCAGGACCGACCGCGCGAATGCCCTGAACACGATCGGCCTGGTCTATCTCGAGATCGTCAAGGATTACGAAAAGGCTTACGATTTCTTTGTCCGTTCCAGGGATCTGTCGAAGGCCACCGGTTATATCCTGGGCGAAGGGGTGGCGATCGCCAATATCGGCGTGACCTTTTCCCGGAGAAAGATGTACACTGAAGCCATGCCCTTTCACGAGCAGAGCCTCGAGATCGTCAGGAGTAAGAACGCATCCTATCAGGAAATGCAGGGGCTGAACGAGTACGGGGAGACCTACCTGGGGCTGAAGGACTATGACAAGGCTCTGGAGTGCTTCAAGCGGTCGATCGCCCTGGCGGACACGATCGGCGTAAGGCGGGAAAAATGGAAGTATGAGCTAAATGCCGGCATCGCCCACGAAGCAAGGGGTGACCTGGAAGCCGCGGTCGAGATGTACAAGGACGCGGCCGCGACCCTGACCAATATCAAGAACAAGATCAAGAGCGAGCAGTTGAAAAAGGGTTTTTCTGAACTGGACAAGCAGATCGACGTGTATAAACGGCTGGTCGACATCCTGATACGAGCCGGCAAGCCGGACGAAGCCTTGAAATACATCGAAGAGAGTAAATCAAAGATCATCAAGGATGCTTTTGGCGATATCAAACCCAAAGCTGAAGATTCCAACCTTCAAGAAACCCTTGCCAACGTCGACAAGATGGAAAAGCAGAAGGAGACGCTGGAACAAAAGTTGGTCGAGGAACGGCAAAAACCGGCGAATGAACAGGACCAGACCAAGATCCGGATCTTGAGCAGCACCCTGGCCACGACCGAAGGCGAGTTCAATCAATGGATGCTGAAACTGAAATTCCAGAACCGGAAGATGTATGATGCACTGACTATCAATCCCACGACCCTGGGCGATGTCCAGAAGGATATACCGGCAAACACGATCCTGCTCGAGTATTTTATATCGTCCGACAAGCTCTATATTTTCGGCATCGGTCGAGAACAGTTCATCGCCAAGTCGGTCGATGTCACGGAGCCGGACATCAACGCGACCGTTGATTTTTATCTAGGCCTGCTGCGCGATCCGCAGTCCGGTATGGACGAGGATCTGAAGGCCGCGTCCCACAAGCTGTACGGATACTTGATCAAGCCGATCGAGCCGGAAGTCAGCGTTTTTGAAAATATCGTGGTCGTGCCCTACGGGATCCTGTACTATCTTCCATTCCACGCGCTGCGGCGGGACGATGATCAGTACGTCATTCAGTGGAAGCGGTTGTCATACACGACATCGGCGACGTTTGCCGATCTGCTGAAACAGGAACGAGGGGAAATGAATAGCCTGCTGGCGATCGGCAATCCCGATGGCAGTCTGCCGGGCGCTGCCGATGAAGTGAAAGAGGTCAAGGATGAGGTTTTCAAACAGGACGCGATCATCTGGACGCTGTCCGAGGCGACGAAGAAAAAATTTCTGGAACAGGCAAAAAACTACAATATCGTGCACCTGGCGACGCACGGTTTTATCCAGAACAATCCTCTTGAATCATACCTGCTATTCGCCGGCGATAACTCGGAAGAACAGCGGCTGACCCTGCTGGAAGTTGCCGGTTACACTTCTTTAAGAGAAAGGACCGATCTGGTCTTTTTATCCGCCTGCCAAACGGCCATGGAAAAAGGCGCCACCAGCGGATCCGAGCTTATTTCCCTGGCCGAGGCGTTCGCGATGGCCGGACCGCCAACGCTTATCGCCACGCTCTGGCAGGTCAGCGATGTTTCAACCAGCCGGCTCGTGATATCGTTCTACACCAGGCTTAAAAGAAAAAAAGATGATAAATTAGGCGCGCTGCGGGACGCGCAGCTGGAGCTCCTGGCGACGCCGGAATATGCCCATCCATTTTACTGGGCGCCGTTCATCCTGATCGGAAACTGGAGATAAACAATGAAGAGATGCAGAGAAGCAGGGGAGAAAATAGATGGGATGAAGGGATGCAAGAACCGCGAACCGTCAATCCTAAACCGTAAACCGTGGAAAAAGAGATGTAGGGCAAGGTCATGATCCCGCGACGCGAGGCTTTAGCCTTGCAAAAAAGGAGTTAACTCGTAAGAGTTTTAAATAAAAGCCTTACGGCTTAATTCCTGGCAATGCATCGAAGGCTCCCTTAAAAGGGTAAAGGGTGATAAGAACCCGCTGGATGCATTTGATGCATCCAGCGGGGTAGGAAGGAGGGAGGAACAAAGAAGAATCAAAAGTGACCGAATTTGAAGGTCAGCGCACCACTGGGCCCGCTCATGTCCTGATCAGAAAGACCGGCGAGACTAATGCCCTGGATCAGCCGGTACGTACCGCCAAAACCGATCCGGAAGTGGTGACTGACATTCAATTCCAGGTCAGCACCGGGTTCGAACACGAAAAAGGCATCGTCATCCCAGTAATCATAGTAGGGCGTCCGGTATTGGGCGCCGCCACCGCCGATAAGGGCATTCATCGACAGATGCACTAGTTTGTGCGAACCCAGGACAAACTCAAAGAAAACGCCGCCATAACCAAAATCAAGAAGGAGGTCAGGCGACGGATAAATAGGCGGAGCCTCGATCTCATTTACCAGGCCATAACCGCCTCCGCCGATGACAAACATATGATTGAACATCAGGCCGCCCTTGCCGCCGACTAAACAGGCAAAATCATCGTTCAGTTCGCTGAACATGATAATAGGGCCGCCATAAAGACCGATTGATAAGGGACTATGAAGCAGGGTCTCATCGTCTGATTCTTTGGGAACACACTCTATAGCATTATGGATCTCGCCAATGGGGAACGGAAATGGGCACCACATTTGCCCGATCAAGAAAGCAATGCAAAGACCTGTCATTTTTCCTCCTTGTTTCCTTTTGACTTGTATGATCTCATACCATTATATTATGCAAAGACCGTGCCAGGGAAAAGTATCGTGAAACAATGACTTTGTACTTATATATGCAGCAAAATGTGGTGGTCTTGCACAAAAAAAGTGCCCAGCACTTTCTGAATGTATTTTGCCGTTATAATAAATGTTGCATATTATTGAAGCTGGACCGCTGCTACTAGTCAGACACCCCTATATTCTTTATATGTTTTGATTTTACGAACATATAGCGGACAGGCCGGTTATGGTTGGTTTTGATGCACTATCTTACGTGATTTCAAGATGTTACTAAAAATGAACTGCGAGTGAGTGATTTTTTGTGTTATTTTGGTCGGTTTTAAGCCTAAAACACCATGAAATATCGTGAGATTCAGGCGCGCTGACAAGTCTATTCCGGATTCCCCGTTTTTTTTATAATCATAGAAACATATAAGGAAACGGGACTATAGTGTACCATGTTGTCTGAAACACAACTAGCTATAACATCCTTGAGAATTGGAAAAATAAGGGAAATTAGTACTGGAAATAATTTTTTAATCCAGGCGACAATATTGTCGAACAGATGACTTGAGTGCCGTAAGAAACTTATTGCAACAAGTATCCTCTGTCAACGCAATTCGTGACTACTCCAAATGATGTCCCTCATCGACCGAATTAAAAAACATATCTAAGGCCATCTGTAATACTGTGCTTTTTTATGAGGGCACAATTCTTCAAATATTATATAATCATCTTTCTTGGTATAAAATACCCGCCAAGAAACCGATATGTAGAAATGCCATAGACCGGGACTTTCCTTGATCGGCGCATCACGCAAACCGCTGCAGGGTATCCGGTGTACTATTTTCATCATAGAATCTATCAATTTAAATCTCAAGGTTTTTGTTGTGCAGTATCTGTTTACTGATTTAATGAATCCTTCGCTAAACCCAAATTTAACGGGCTCCCTTATAGTGTGATTGTACTGCTTCATTTCCGGACTGGTCTTATAATGCAATTCCATACACAGTTTCAAATCCGGCCATTTGTCGAGCACGTTGACAGTGGCCTCATCGGTATCGTCCCATCGAATTTTCTTATGACGCTGGTACAATAAGATCTTTACATTTCTTTTCATGATGCTTTTCGGTTATTAAACATTATTACTCGGTGTTAACGCGTAACGATAAAATCAACACGAAGGAGATAATCAATCATACGCGCGGCGGGTTATTTCATCGGTCACGATCGGTTGAATCAAAGCCTCCCATTCCGGAGAATCCCAGGTTTTAAGTGCAGTATGCATAATGTAATATTTTTGAGGAATCGGGTGAGTTCCAACGACAACTTCAATTCCGTATTTATTCTTGATGAAATCGCGCAATTGGGTGATGTACGGGCACGGCGGGTAACCAACAACCATGCCCGTCGCGAAATGGATGACGCTGGCTCCGTTTTTCTTCATTTCTTCAGGCGCGTATTCAATATTGCCTCCGGGGCAACCATTGCAGGTCGCGTACCCCACGATTTCTAAATTCTGCTTCTGGTACCGGCCGAAAGCACCCTCTCTGTTTCTGGCGGCACGAAAGCATTTTCCTCCGGCGCAGGTTCGATAACGGTCACAAATTATTATGCCGATCTTCACTTTTTCTTTCATCGCAGCTCCTTGTTCATATATTGCAGATACCAATGGTCACGGTATGACCGTAATTCTCCCCGGATTTTTTTTGGTTACCCTGCCAATTACCGGCGATAAGTTCGGATACCTTTCCCAGAAAAACCCCAGTTTATCCTCAGGCAATACGACTGCCAATCCACCCGATGTTTCAGAACTGAAGATGAGCTTGCCAAGCAGAGAATTTTTATCTTTTCTCCGCACGTTATTTGAAAAAGAACCAAGGTTCATGGAAATGCCTGGTTCCTCAACTCCTTTTTTCAAAACTTCCAGAACTCCTTTGTGCACAGGTATTTGAGAAAGCCGCAGTTCAATGCCCACCCTGCTCGCCTGCGCCATCTCTACCAAATGGCCCGCCAATCCATAGCCAGTAATATCGGTGGCAGCGTGAGTTCCTGCCTGCCTCATGGCAAGCGAGGCATCACGGTTCAAAGTAGTCATTGCTTCAACAACCTGCTGTAAATCAATCCCTTGGTCTTTTTTTTCGATAACCGATTGAATGATGGTCCCGGTACCGATTGGTTTGGTGAGTACAACCACATCCCCCGGTTGGGCTCCAGTATTGGTGATTATTCTATCCGGGTGAATATAGCCAAAAACCGCGAGCCCATATCTAATCTCGTTGGCAACAAAGGTATGCCCGCCAAGGATAGTGACTCCTGCTTCTTGTGCCCTTTCTTCGCCACCAAGCAGAATTTGCCCTAATATTTCAGGATCGCCGTCCCCTGGAAAACCGATGATATTTAGACCGAGTTTTGGATCCCCGCCCATCGCGTAGATGTCAGAAATAGAATTCGCGGCCACAATCATACCATACACTTTTGGATCCGAGATAACGGGGGTGAGCATATCAACAGTAAAGACAACTGCGGAATTCTTACTTATCCGATAGACACCTGCGTCATCAGCAGTATTAATGCCAACCAGAAGATTTTTATCCTTGCTCCGGGGGAGAATGGAAAGTGCTTGCGCCAACTGCGCAGCCGACATCTTTGACGCTCAACCCGGGCAGGTAATGGTCTCGAGAATATTGAATATCTCTCGTTTATAGTCTTTTTTGCAAAAGAGCCGACAGTGGCAATAACCATCCTGCTCCACCTCATCATCCAGGGTCGGACAGGGGCATACGACATCGCATTCTCGATCTACCGGATGGTGTTGTTTGCAGGGGCAATAATATTTGCCATGCTCTTTCAGGTTATTGGTCATGAGCCCGATTATCTGTTCATCCCAATCCCGATTGGGATTTATTATAAATCCTTTCCTTTCGGCAATTTTTTTTAACCGCTGATAGTTCATTTGACAATCATTATCATGTTCAAACATTTTTTCTCCTTAAATTTTCCGTGTCGGCAATAAGTTTGGGTGTTCCAAACTGACAACAAACACAATTAAAGATAATGATTTGGTTTTTCAATTCGATCTCAGCCTTTCATCTATCGAGCGACGTATCTTTATCTGAACCTTTGCCGCTGCTGAACTTTTTCAAATCTATGGCCATTCCAAGTATTTTCTGTTTTTCATTCTCGAAGAGTTGTTTATATTCTTTCTTAACTGAGGGTGCTCTGGGTATCTTTATGCTTAAAGGATTGACGGGCACATTGTTGATATGAAGCTCAAAATGGAGATGGGGACCGGTGCTTAGACCGGTATTCCCCGAATAGGCGATCAAATCACCCATTTTGACATATTTACCTACCTTTATGCCTGGGGCAATTTTTGAAAGATGACCATACCGCGTCAAATAATTATTCGGATGCTTAATCTCAACCAGGTTGCCGTATCCCCCTTTCCAACCCGCATAGGTGATCTTTCCATCGCCGATCGAAGATACCGGAGTGCCGATCGGTGCAACATAATCAAGACCATGGTGAGGACGCCAGATACGCAGGATCGGATGAAAACGGCGGTTAGAAAAATAGGAGCTTATCCGGCTGTAACGGAGCGGCGACTTAAGCAGCGATTTCCTTAAAGATTCGCCTTTCAAGCTGTAAAAATCATCATAACCTTCAGGATCGTCGAAATAGATGCCCGCGTAATCACCGACATAACCCTGATAGCGAACATAAAATATCTTCGGATAGCTTACCGAATTCGAATCGACAATTTCTTTCTCAACTAAGATTTCAAAGCTATCCCCATTCTGGGTCTCAGTGGAAAAATCTATCTCCCGGGCAAAAATGTCGGCAAAATTGTAAACCAGTTCTGGTGTTTCGCCCATCTTCAGCATCGTCTCGTAGAGCGAAGAATTGATCTTACCCCAAATAATAACCATGTGCCGTTCGATATAGGGGGAATGCATGTAGCAGATTAATCCCTGGGAATCTTTCTCGACAATATATTTTTCTTTCGGACTCATTGTATAGCAAAATTTTGAAAACTCACCATTAATCCGCACGATATAGACCGAATCAGCGGGACGGCAGTACCGAAAGGGAAATTGGGATATTTTTAATTCATCGATAATTTGCAGGGCAAGTGAACGATCAAGGCTCGTGCGGAAGAGAGCTGCCTGAAGGTGATCATTTCTCTTGATCTGTACAAACTCAGTCGTGACAACCGGCTGATGAATTTTTCCGGTGACTTTATCTTCTTTTCTTCTGGAACAGCCTAAAATGAGAAGCGACAATAACAAAAGAAATTCAGCAAACCGAGTAAGAAGAAGGGGTCTCATCTTATGCACTTCCTATCATCAGCACAGGGTGGTTTTCCGCACCGCTCATTTTTGCCGCAGCAGGTCTTGTCTTTATTTAAGCCACCTGCCTTTGTGCTCAGCGGGACGTGGCTCTTTGAAAATATCCGGTTCAATTCCTTGCTGCCACAATATTGGCATTTAATCTCTGCATCGCCTTGTTCCATGCCGACTAGGAATTCGTTAATCGCAGCATAGAGTGCGCACCGGTATTCATAAATCGGCATCTGAATTCCCTTTATTTAACCCTTATATTGTATCTCACTAAACAATAATCTCCTCTTTTAGCACGATCTACCATAACATCAAACAAATTTTCAATTACTGGTTCAGATCTTTTCAAGAGCCTGCTGTAAATCAAATATAATATCTTGGACATTTTCAATGCCAACTGACAAGCGCACAAAACCCGGACTGATTCCGCATTTCTGTAAATCGTTTTCAGAATAGTTCGAATGGGTCATTGAGGCAGGATGCTCGATCAAAGTATCGACATCTCCGAGACTCACCGCGAGGATGCACAATTTGACTGAATTCATGAGAACCTTCCCCGCTTCTTTCCCGCCCTTCATATCAAAACCAATCATGCCGCCGAAATCACTCATCTGTTTCCTGGCGGTCCCGTGTCCGGGATGATCTGGCAAACCAGGGTAATATACTTTTTCAACCCTGGGCTGGCTTGTGAGAAACTGAACAATTCTTTTTGCGTTTTCGCAATGACGGGTCATCCGCACGGCGAGTGTTTTCAATCCTCTTAAAATCAGCCAGGCATTGAAAGGCGATGCCGTTGCACCCATTTCTTTAGCAGTCTCGGCCTGCATTCTCGCGATAAAATCCCCCTTGCCGACAACCATGCCGCCGACAATATCACCGTGCCCGCTCAAATACTTGGTTGCCGAATGGACCACGATGTCGGCCCCAAGTTCTATTGGTCGCTGGAGATATGGGGTCGCAAAAGTATTGTCCACACATACCGGGATATTACGGCTTCGGGCGATTTCAGAGCACCGTGCAATATCGATAATTTTGAGCGTAGGATTGACCGGCGTCTCAATAAATATCATTCGGGTGTTCGGTTTTATTGCTTTGTTTAATTCATCAATTTTCGTCGCATCAACAATAGTAACCTGAATGCCCAGGCGGGGCAGGATTGTGTTGAATAAAGCAAATGTGCCGCCGTAAATTGTATTGTCCGAGATGATGTAATCATTGCAGCCCGCGCAAGTTATGATCGTGGCTAAGATTGCGGCAAGACCAGAAGAGAATACCAAACCGGACTCGGCTGACTCCAACCGCGCAATTTTGCCTGCCAGAATGTCAATCGTGGGGTTGCTGATCCTTGTATAGATATATCCTTCTTCTTCATTTTTAAACAAACGCGCCCCGTGATCGGCATCGCGGAAGGCAAAAGTTGATGTCTGATAGATGGGCGGCGAGATCGCACCGGTTGATTTATCCGGGTGCTGACCACCATGAACGATATCGGTCTCAATACGCATTATCGCCTCGGGTTCGGCAAAGATGGGAAGAAAAAGGCTTCCCCTGATCAGATGCAATGGCAAGCTTGTTTAGGACATATCCTTTGTCTTCCCCCATCTCTGATGGTTTTTTGTAATCCTGCCGGTAAACTTCGTCTTCTTTATATTCTTTATACATCCTTTTTCTCCAGTTCTTCCATGCGTTTTTGCAATTCTTGCTTCTCTTTGGTCAAAGCCTCGAGTTCCGCCTTCAAATCCTCGGCCGTGGGTTCCGGCGGAATTATTCCGTGGTGCAGACTGCGTCCATGGACAAGTCTGCCGTTTCGGTCTTGATAGAATGCATGCGGGCCAGTGCTACAGCGACATGGCCCGACATATGTATATCCCGATGGGATGATCGTTTCTGGCCACCGACATCTGTTCCAGCTTCTTCCATATCCATACATTTCAGACTCCTTTCTTTTTTTCTTCTATTAACTGATGATGGTAAGAGCATTCTCGGACCATCTTTGACCCGCACTGGGGACATTTTTCTTCTCGGCATGGCACCCCTGCTTCATGCGATTGCTTAAAGCCACGTTTCGGACAGACACAAAATCCATTAGGCACTGTTACCACGGGACCCCCTAATATTGTTTTTTCTTTCAATAAACTTGCTCTCTGCTCTTGCGAGAAGTTCGCCGTTTGATGACAATTCTGCTTTCAACTTATATAAAGAATAGCCGGCAGATATAACCCAAGCTTTAATGAACAAAGATGAATCACAGGGCACCGGTTTTATGAATCGGACAACAAGTTCTGCGGTTCGGGCTTCAACATTACGGCTGAACAGGCAATATGTCATCGCGCAATCTAATAAAGAGCTGATGATTCCTCCATGCATTAGTCCTTTATACCCTTGCAGATTACGGTTCCCTTAAAAAATCGTGGTGACGTTTCCTGTTTCATCCAAATTGAATTTCAAGTGAAATGATAATTCATTGTTGGATCCACACATAATGCATTCTTTATGCGAATCGGGAATCGAAACCGGGCCGCGTTTTTCATTGCTCATAGGTGTCCCCCCATAGGCTTCCCGCTATACGAATTACGGCACCAGAACCGCAGCCGCAAGAACGGTGGTCCAAAGACCGTACTTCTCGCCGATCGCGGTCTGGCTGATGTTCATGGTTTTCACGATTTTAGTGGAAATTTTCCAGATTTCCTTTCTTTCATCATAACTGACATCCGGTTCAAACGGCACGCCCAGAGTCGTGGCAAGCATTTGCGCCGCCAGATCTTCGGCTTTATCTCCGGAATTTGTTTCGGTCTCGCCATAAGAGTGGTATTCGGAAAGATAACCGTACTGGGACCGCTCCGCGGGAACCGCGACTCCGATTGACGCGGCGATCAGCCGGTATGGTTCATTGGTGCTGCATTCGGCAATAACCGCGTAGACGATCTCGCCCGGCGAGAGATATTGAAGACCTTTGAACCGGGAAAGGATTTTTGCTCCCGGCGGCAGGATGCTCGATACGCGAACGATATTAAAAGGGGCGGTACCGGCGTCACGGAGAGCGGCCTCGAAACTGGCTAGCTTCTCCTTGTGCCGGCCGGCGCCTTTCGTCAGAAAAATTCTTTTAGGTATAATGATTACGCTCCGTTTTCATATCTATCATACACTTCTCAAATAATCTTTTTAAGGGCATCGATCAACCGGCGGTTCTGACTCTCGGTGCCGACCGTAATCCGCAGGGCATTGGGAAAACCGTATTCTTTAATCGGGCGGGTAATGATACCCCTTTTTTGCAATTCTTCAAAGACAATTTGACTGTTTTTATCGAAATCGACGAAGATGAAGTTCCCATAAGTCGGCAGATAAAAAAGTCCCAGTCTTTTGTAAACATCGAAAAGAAATTCTTTGCCTGCCTCGTTTACTTCTTGTCCTTGTTTCACATGATCAAAATCCTCAAGCGCGGCGATTCCCGCGGCCTGGGAAATTCTGTTGACATTGAAAGAAATCCTCAATTTCATCAGATTTGAAATTATTTCTCTTTTCGCAAATCCATAACCCAGTCGAGCGCCAGCCAGCCCGTAGATCTTGGAAAAGGTCCGCAGGATCAGCATATCCTTCCCGGCGCGGAAATAATTGAATGAGCTTGGATAATCCGGGTCGGATATGTACTCATAATAGGCTTCATCCATGATCACCAGCACATCTGACGGCAGTTGCCTGAAAAAATCATTAACTTCGGCCTTGGTGACCATCGTGCCGGTAGGATTATTGGGATTGTCAATATAGATCAGTTTTGTATCCTTTTTTACGGCCATAAGCATGCTTTTTAAATCATGGGTATAATGCTTCATCGGCACTTCAATTAATCGGGCACCGGCAATACTGACGGCAATCTTAAACCAGATGAATGCCCCCTCGCTCGTGATCGCGCTGTCGGCCGGATCAAGGTAGGCTAAAGCAGCGAGCAGCAGAATTTCAACCGAACCGTTGCCAATAATGGTCGCTTCCGGGTCAACCTGGAATCTCCGGGCCAAGACATTCCTTAATTTACAACAGTTGTCATCCGGGTAAAGAAAGCATTCATTTATCGCCTTTTGCATGGCTTTGATCGCCAGCGGAGATGTACCCAGCGGATTTTCATTGGAGGCGAGTTTAATCACATCTCCTTTCAGGTTCAGCTCCCGAATCACTTCCTCTATGGGCTTGCCCGGTTTGTAAGGTCTTATTCTCTTGACTAAATCTCTCGCTTCAATCATATTATTTCTCTTTATCTTTAATAGGCCTTATTCTTTCGTCTATTGAGCGGCATATCCTTTCCAGGATCTTTGCCGCTTCGGCATCCGGATACATTTCGACAAATGGTCTACCATTATCAGTGGTCTCGACGATCCGCGGGTCTAAAGGGACTTGTCCTAAAAATGGCACACCCATTTCCCTGGCGGCTTTCTCGCCCCCGCCGGACTTAAAGAGATCGATTTTGGTGCCACAGTTAGGACAGCTCAAACCGCTCATGTTTTCCAACATGCCAAGGACTGGAACGGAAAGCTGCTGGAGAAACCGGACGCATTTGCGTGAATCAAGCAGGGCAATATCCTGAGGTGTGGTAACGATGATCGCGCCGGTCAGCTTATTTATCATCTGGCATATGGAAAGCGGCTCATCACCCGTGCCCGGGGGCGAATCAATGATCAAATAGTCAAGTTTACCCCAGTTTACTTCGGCAAGGAACTGCCTCAAAACGCCCATTTTCATCGGTCCCCGCCAGATTACCGGCATATCGGTATTCTGAAGCAGGGAAGCCATGGAAAAGGCAACAAGATTAGGATTAATTTGAAACGGAACCATTCCCTCAGTATCCATCTGCAGCTCTTTGCCTTCAAAACCGAGCATTTTTGCGACCGAAGGGCCATGGATATCCGCATCAAGCAACCCCACTTTTGCTCCCCGGCGGCTCAGACAAGCCGCTATATTGATAGCCACAAAACTTTTGCCGACCCCGCCCTTGTTGGATAAAACCAGTATCTTCGCCAAGATTTGCGCCATATTCTTGGCTAACATCGCTTCCAGGCGTTTCAGGTCATTTTCTTTATCACTACTCATCTTCTGCACTTCCCATCACCAGAACAGGGCGGCTTTTCGCAGCGATCATCCCGACCGCAACAAGTCTTACCTTGTTGTGATCCGATCGCACGTCCGCCCACGGCAACATTACTTTTAGAAAGTATCCTATTCAATTCTTTACTGCCACAATACTGGCATTTAATTGCTATGTCACCCTGTCCTATGCCAATAAGAAATTCGTTTATCGCATTACAGTGTTTGCATTGGTATTCATAAATAGGCATATGGACTTTGCGTTATCGCGCTGGTCTCATATATATCTCCTTGGCTCAAGCCTTCATTAGATGAACAATTAATAGGGGACCAAGGGACCTTACTTTACCTCCGGCTCGTTGTGAGAGCAACCGAGTTCCGGTCGGTTCACCAGATTGCCGTTCAGGAAGAGTTTCAGCGCATTTTCAACGTCTTCTATCTCTGTAATAAATGCTTCGATCTTTGCGTTGCTGAGATCGTCATAGATCCGTCTACCCATACCGTGCGATATGACAACCCCGCAATCGCTAAGGGCCTCAAGAATGGGGGCGTGGCGGTCAAAGCTATGGTTTGAGCCTTCGAGACCCCGGGCATGACCCGTAAAAGTATTGTCGCGATACTCCTGTTTCTTGATCTCCATGCCTTCGATCTCAAAAATCACAAAACCTCGGGTTCGACCGAAATGTGAAGAAATAGTTTTCCCGTCATCAGATGCAATGGCAATCTTCATAAATTCAATCTCCTTTCTTTTTTTTCTCAACTAACTGGTGATGGTAAGAACCTTCTCTTATCATTCTTACTCCGCATTTTGGACATTTTTCTTCCCGGCACGGCATTCCTGGTTTATGCGGTATCTTTTCGCCGCACTTTGGACATAAACAGAATCCGCATGAACCCATACCTGTTTTTAACATGGCATTCATTTGTATATTACCTCCTTCAATCCTTAATGCCTTGCCTTTGACCAAGGCAGCAGCCACCTTTCTGTGCGCCGACTCAATGATTCTGCCGAAAGTCTGACGCGACACCTTCATTTTTTCTGCCGCCTGTTCCTGGTAAAGACCCTCAAGGTCGGCAAGCCTCACAGCCTCGAATTCATCCAAAGTCAATATTTCGACTTCAAGCATGACCAGGGGTACACCACGGGGTTTAAAATAACAGCACCTGGGTTCAGACCCGATTTGTCGGCAGCATTGCGGTCTCGCCATCTATTCGATACTCCTTACCATAGCCTATATATTATAGGCATATGCTCATAATTGTCAAGGGAGTAAATTATATCAGCAATAAACATCAACCATTGATTCCGTACACTTCTTGGTTAAAATACCGCTATGGACCAAAAAAAATTTATTGAACCAAAAGACCTTGATAAAAAACAACTGCTGGAATTACTGGAAGATGCCGCGAGAAACTGGCTTGCCCACGACGGACTGTGGTTTCAAGCGGTTGAAAAAAAATGCGGTTTGGAGACGGCGATCGAACTTGATGGCAATGCCTGGAAAGAGTTCACTCAGATCGAAGCCCGGAGAATCATGAAACGCCTGAACATCAAACCCGGCGGCGGAATCCCGGCATTGCATCAGGCATTAAAATTTCGACTTTATGCGTTTGTAAATGTACAAGCAATAACTGAAGTTTCAGATAACCGATGCCTTTTCCGCATGATGAATTGTCGCGTACAAGAAGCGCGCAGAAGGAAAAACCTGCCTGACTTTCCATGTAAACCCGTAGGCATGATTGAATATTGCCATTTTGCAAAAACTATTGACCCGCGCATAGAAACACGCTGTATCGCGTGCCCGCCGGATCCCCATCCGGGAGAATTCTATTGCTGCTGGGAATTTACTGCAGTTAAATAATTTTAAAGATCAAATTTAGGATTCCACCAACCAGGAAACCGGAGCCGAGCAGGATCAACAGTATTCTTAACGCATCACGCCACCCAAGTTCCCTCGCCATGGTGAAGAAGGTCGCGCAACAAGGAAGGTAGAGCACCAAAAAAATGCAGGCGATAACGAGCTGTTCAGGCCCGAGGTTATAAGGCGCCAACAATGCGATGGAGACATCTTTGCGCAAAAAACCGGATATCATAACCAGCGCCGTCTGCGGCGGCAGTCCGAGGATGTACTCAAGTGGCGCGCCCAATATCACCGATAACGCATTGATCACCTTGAGCTGTTCTAAGATTCCAATGAAAAAGACACCCAGTATGATCAGCGGTATCGCTTCGATGAAAAATGTACTCAACCGCAGCCAGACCTTCCTGAAAAGAATCGAAAGTCTCGGAATACGATAAGGCGGGATTTCGACGAACAGCTCGGGCGTCTCGCCCCTGAGCAGCTTATTCAGGAAAAAGCCCGTTAGGGCCGCGATGACGATGAGGATACCAAAGATTAATGCCACGTATCCGGCGCCATGGGGCATGACCAGGCTTACGATCATAGCGGTCTGGGGCATGCAGGGCGCACTCATCATAATCAGAGCGACGGCTATCACCTTCTCCCGTCTGGTTTCCAGGATCCTCGTGGCGAGCATCGCCGGGACTTTGCATCCAAGACCTAATATGATGGGGATAGCGGAATAACCGTGCAGTCCCAGCCGATGAAAAATGCTGTCCAGAAGGACGGCCAACCGGGGGAGATAGCCCCAATCCTCCAGGAAACTCAATACTAAATAGAAGCCGAAAAGATAGGGAAGCACAACAACCAGCGGAATATAGAGAGCGGTTGTCAAAAGCCCGAATGATTCCAGAACATTCGGAGTTGTTCCCAGAAGCAGGGCACGGATAAACGGCACCGGTATCAAACTCACAATCCTTGCGATAAAAGGTAAATAAAGGTTGTTGAACAAGGGATCGAGCAGAATGTTGATCAGTCCTTCACCGATAAGCCTGATAACATAAAATGTAGCCGCGAGGATAACGAGGGCAATCATGATCCCGGTCACCGGTTTTATGGTCAGGTCGCCCAACATCTCCCAGAACGTGTGATGCCGGTGCCTCACGGTCTGGACCTGCTCTATGATTTTCCCAACCTCGTGCCATTTTTCGGCATCTTCGTATTCATAAATACTTTTTTTAGCTTCGTTCAGCCTCCCGATCAATTCCTTTATTCTTTCACCCGTAACCGCGACCGTGGGTACGACCGGAATGCCGAGGATCGCCTCGAGCTTACCGATATTAATAGTGATACCAGTGTGTTTTGTTTCATCCCAGAGGTTAAGCACAACGATCAACAGGATATCTTTTTTCAGGAGCTGGAGCGTCAAGTTCAGATTTCTCTCCAGATTCGTGGCATCCAAAACATTTACCACAACAACGCCCTTGTCGCCGACCGCATCGTTAAGCAGCTCCAGCGCGACCTTTTCGGCCGGATTGGTCGGCTCCAGGCTGTATGTTCCCGGCACATCAACCACATCAACCTTCTGGTCGCCGACCTTCATGCTGCCCGACACGAATTCTACCGTGGTTCCCGGATAATTCGACGATATGACCCCGACGCCGGTAAGCCTTGAAAAAACGACACTCTTACCCACGTTGGGATTACCCATTAGCAAGATCTTTTTCATGTCATTAATTTATTATTGCTATTGGCTACGATCATTGTCTGCAGGTTTGACAATAATCCGGCGGGCTATGCCAAAACCTATCGCAACCTGGGCTTTGCCAACGCCTACGATCACCGGTCCGTGCATAATCTGCGTACTCACTTTGGTTATTTCTACTCCGGGACGGATCTCCAGTGCCTCCAGTTTCATGGCCATTCCCCTGCCGCCCTGGATTTCAATAACTTTTCCCTTTTGGCCCGGTTGCATTACTGTTAAATCGATCTTGTTCATTTACCTCTCCTTTGAAGAGCACTTCTTACAAAGCCCGTACAATTCCAATTTATGCGATTCTACTTTAAACCCATGCTTCGCCGCAACCTGTTTTTGCAATTTTTCTATCTCATCTTGAGAAAATTCTATTATTTGCCCGCACCTCAAACAGATCAGGTGGTCGTGATGCTCGGCTTTGTGTCTGGGTTCAAATCTTGTCTCTTTGCCTTTAAATTGGCAGATATGCGCCAAACCCATATTGGCAAGTAATTTCAACGCGCGATAAACAGTCGCATAGCTGATCTGGGGATTGATTTTTTTGATTTCGTTATAGAGTTCCTCGGCCGTAAAATGCCGGTCCTCCTTAAGAAAATAATTAACGATGGATGTTCTTTTTTTAGAAGCTTTCAGCTTTTGTTCTTTTTTATATTTCTGGTACTCGTCCAGTCCATTTTGCTTTTTGATTTTGATTTGCATTTTCATTATTATATTATACTTAAAGAGCCGCAAATGTCAAGAACCATTGTTACCGGCTGTCAATCTCTCCGCAATCGGCGCGTTCCGATTTATGCTCATTATGCGAGACCGCGAAGTAATTTTTCTCCATCCGGATTGACTAATATGAATAAAACCCTATAATATTCCTGAGACACGATGAGATCAATGAGGCAAGAAATAAGGCAAAAAACAATATTAGTCCCGAATAAGATAATTGATCATACGGTTGTATGCACATTGTGTTTCCTCGCATGGTGGGTGCTCAACGCAGCCTGCAAAAAATCCGAGCGGGCACCTGCTTCGGATAAGCGGTACGAAGTTCCATTCAAGAAAGAAGGCCGGCTCGCGTTTATCAAAAAGGACACAAACGATACATTGATCGTGATCGATATTGAAATCGCCGATAACGAGGAAGAAAGAACCCGGGGACTCATGTGGCGCTATTCAATGCCAGACGGCGATGGCATGCTATTTGTTTTCGGAGAGGAAAGTCCGTTGTCGTTCTGGATGAAGAACACGTATATACCTCTAGATATTGTGTTTGTCAATAAGAGATATGAAATCATCACAATTCGGCAGAACACAACTCCTTTGGATGAAATGCCGATACCGTCGGATAAACCAGCCCAGTACGTGGTCGAAGTAAATGCCTGGTTTTGCGCCCGCCGCCGGATTAAAACCGGCGATGGGATCGGGTATGTTAAAGTCAAATAAAAACGTCAGTGCTTTTTTACCCGAAAAAACAGTTTGCAGTAACAATGGCCGTCCTTTTTTACCTCTTCATCGAGCGCGGGGCACGGGCAGAGGACGTCATTAACCTCATCCAGTGGATCACTCTGCTTGCAGGGACAGAAGTATTTCCCATGCTCCTGATAATTCATGGTCATTAGTCCCACAACTTTTTTAACCCGCTCATTATTCTGGTTCAGCCTGTATCCTTTGCTATTAGCAATACCTTCGATTCTTTTTAGATTTTCATCGTATTCTGTCATGCCGACAACGTCATCCCACTCATTAGCCATGTTGCCTCCCTTTTTTTAGTTTTAGAAAATCAGGAACTAAACAGGAATTTTTGGAATGTATTAAATGTAAATTGCGTAGATTGAATAACTGGTGATGATTTTCTAAAGAGACCCGACCGGGTCGAAAAACCCGGAGAGTCATTTGTTATTTCCCCAAAAGGTAATGAGTTCTCTCATATTCAAGGCAATCATATGCGAATAATTTTTAATGTCAACATGGCAACTTGTTTTTTGCATGGTGCACCATGTGTCAATACATATTCCATTTCAATTTTGTTTCAAGGATTTTGTTCTCTTTTATTTTTTCTTCACGCTGTTCAGAGTCGCATTCTAAAAGCAATGTTTTGAGCACTTCGGCATGCGCCTTTGCGTCTCTCGCCAGGTCAAGGAGAATCTTCCTAATGTGCTCGTTCGTGGTGAGCGTTGACAATTGTTCATAGAGATTTATCGCATCCGACTCCGCATTAGTACCAGCCCTGATGATTTCTTTGTCTAATTCCTCTTTGTGCAATTTATCCCATTTTGAAGGAATTTGGAATGGCATTTTTACCTCCTTCTCAAACATTTCGTCCTTAATATGTTCAAAAGACACCCAGAGCTTTTTTAACAAAATCAATCATAAATCATATCGGACAGATTGATGTAATTAGATGGATTTACTCTGATGCCTGAGACGTGTACTTCATAATGCAAGTGCGAACAGGTTGCACGGCCTGTTGAGCCGACAGTGGCAATTATCTGTCCCCGCTTTATTATATCACCTAATTTCACCAAAATACTTTGACAATGAGCATAGCGGGTTACATATCCATAACCATGGTCAATTTCAACCGACAATCCAAAACCCTGATTCCATCCCGTAAAGATAACTATGCCATCAGCTGTTGCATAAATTTGTGTTCCGGTCGGAGCACCGATATCAACGCCCCAATGCATGCGGATTTCTTTGGTGAACGGATCAACCCGGTAACCAAAGGGCGAGCCAAGAATACGCCCAGGTAAAGGATTTACTGAAGGCATATGTGCATAGCAATTCAGGTTGTCATCGATTTTGCGTTTTATTTCACCAAGACTCTTTCCTCTGAGATTGCATTGACCACATAGGATATTAAGAGCATCGTGGATATCATCCAACATTTTTTGCGTCTGACTCGACAAATTTTTATCTGAGAAATCACTGGTGCTGCCGCCTATTCCCATAGACCACACATCGGGGTGTATATTGGCCATTTCCAGATAGGTGCGCTCGCGATAATCTCTGGCAATTTGTGTTTCCAGTTGCTGATTTGCAGCTTGAACTAAGTGAGATAGTGAATCCGATTTCGCCAACAAGAATAAGTGTTCATCTTCAAGTCTGGCAAGGTTTGTCTTGGCAGCCGTAGTACATGCGCGATAACAAAATAAGGCTATCGTAAAGGTAGTGAGAATCAAAAAGAGTGTAGCAATAAAATATGGTAGTATCCATGGCAGAGAAAGGCGGCGTGTCCAATTCCTCTTTCTGGATATCAACACTAAGTTGATTTTTTCCATTATCCCTTTTATATTTTATCCAGCGCCTGTTTCAAATCATCAATCAAGTCGTTTATGTTCTCAAGTCCAACTGACAACCTGACGAAACCTGGTTTGATACCGATTCTCATTAACTCTTCTTCAGTGTATGCCACGTGTGTCATTGAAGCCGGGTGTTCGATCAATGTATCAATATCACCGAGACTAACAGCAAGGATGCACAGTCTGACCGAATTCATTAATTTTTTACCTGCTTCAATGCCATTCTTAAGATCAAAACCGATCATACCTCCGAAGTTTGTCATCTGTTTCTTAGCCATTTCATAGCCGGGGTGCCCGGGCAGACCGGGATAATAAACTCTTTCAACTTTAGGGTGAGCCGCGAGGAAATCGGCAATTTCCATCGCATTTAAACAGTGCCTGTCCATTCTCACGGCAAGCGTCTTCAATCCACGTAAAACCAGCCAAGCGTTGAAAGGCGACATTGTTGCGCCGGTATGTTTTGCGAATTCTGACTGCATCCTTACAATGAAGTCGTTTTTACCGACAACTGCGCCGCCGATTATATCACCATGTCCGCCAAAATACTTCGTTGCCGAGTGAACAACTACGTCAGCACCGAATTGTATGGGCCTTTGCAGATATGGCGTTGCAAAGGTATTATCTACACACAAGTATATTTGGTGTTTTTTTGCAATTTCTGCACATCGTTCAATGTCAATAATTTTCAATGTTGGATTTGCCGGGGTCTCAAAGAAAATCAGCCTGGTATTGGGTTTTATTGATCTTTCTATCTCCCCATTTTGCGCTGCATCAATAAAAGTTGTATGAATGCCCAACCGCGGCAGGACAATCTTGAATTGAGCGTATGTTCCACCGTAAATTGTATTGTCACAAATGATATGCTCATTACTTTTAACACAGGTTATTATCGTCGCGAAAATAGCGGCGAGGCCCGAAGCAAATATAAGTCCGGCTTCGGCTGATTCCAGAAGGGCAATCTGCCGAGCAAGAAGGTCGGTGGTCGGATTTCGAAGCCGGGTGTAGATATATCCCGCTTCTTCATTTTGGAAAAGATCAGCGCCGTGCTCGGCACTCTTGAAAGCAAAAGTTGATGTTTGATATATAGGCGGTGAAATGGCGCCCGTAATTTTGTCGGGATGCTGTTCCCCGTGAACGATTATCGTTTCAACCCGCATAGAACCTCCTCAACCATTGAAATGTGCTTGGATCCAGTGCCCTTAAAACGCTGGTTGCCCGTGCACGCGAAATTAATGACCTTGCATGCAGTCGGTAGGAAAGAGAAATCGTTACGATGTTAATGAAAACCATTATCACTTATGAAAAAAAATATATCATCATGATTTACCAACGGCGTTTTCTGCTATTTCACTTATCGCTTGTATTGTTCTTTGGATTTCCACGGCGGTGTTGAATGGTCCGATCGACAGCCGAACAGTACCGTCTGGCATCGTGCCGATGTTGTCATGAACAAGAGGGGCACAATGCAAACCCGTCCGCGAGTAAATGCCGTATCTGGTTTCAAGCATAGCACCTGTTTTATCCACGTCAAGTCCCTTTATTCGGAATGAGATTATGGCAGTGTGCTTTCCCATAACCGGTTCATTATAAAGAACGACATTGTCGATCTTCCGGAGTTCATTGCACAGCATTTTTGCGAGTTTCATTTCGTGTTTATATATGTTTTCTATTCCTTTTTCGAAAATATAATCATGCGCTGCAAAAAGACCCGCCACTCCAACCATATTTATCGTGCCGCACTCCAGATAATACGGAAACTTTTCTGGTTGATATCTTTCCTGGGAAAGTATTCCTGTACCGCCGAAACGAACCGCTTCTATTTTCACTCCATCCCGGATTTGCATGCCGCCGATGCCCATTGGACCCAACAACGATTTGTGTCCTGTAAACGCCACGACGTCAATATGCGATTTTTCCATATCGATGGGCACAACACCAGCCGTCTGCGCGGCATCAAGCGCGAAAATCACGCCTGCTTTTGTGCATATTTCGCCGATATCCTTTATCGGTTGAATTGAGCCGATTACATTAGAGCAATGATTGACGATGACCAGTTTCGTATTCTTTTTGATTTTTTTCTTTATATCAGCAGGATCGATAAATCCTTTTTTATCGAATCCGATCCAATCTACATTGATATGCATCCTTAACGCCAGGTGATTCAATGGCCGAATAACCGCATTATGCTCCAGCGCAGTTGTTATGACGTGATCGCCATTTTTCAGAATACCATTGATTATCATATTGAGCGAATCAGTTGCATTGTATGTAAAAATCAACCGATTGCGGTTCTCGGAATGAAAGAACCGCGTTAGTTTATCGCGTGTTCTCTCAAGTATCGTCTCCGCCTGTTGATAAGCATAACCTTTTGCCCGGCCGGGATTGACTCCATATTGTCGATAAAAGGCATTCATGAATTTGTAAACGCAATCCGGCTTGGGAAAAGTAGTTGATGCATTATCAAGATAGACGAAAGAAGTTCGCCTGAATTCTTTGGTGGCTCTTGTAATTTTTTTCATTTTACTCACGTTACCTCCTTTTTTCAGCGGGAAAGATAATTTTCATGATTAAGTTATCCTAATAGTAATGATAATCATTTTCATTAATAAAAAAAATTTTTATTTCTGACAATCGGCACATAATCCGCAAAATTGAATTACATGATTTGTGATCTTGAAACCAAATTTCTGTGAAAGTCCTCTTTCAGTCCGTTTTACCAGCTCGAGTTCGTCCTCGATAAAATCCGTATAATCTATCACTCGGCCACAACGTTTACAGACAAGATGATGATGATGCTGTTGACCCTTTGGACCTTCCGACAACTCATAACGAGCACGGTCATCGCCAAAGTCAAATTTAAAAACCAATCCCATTCGGACCAGCAATTCAAGGGTGCGATATATTGTGGTTAATCCGATATTCGGATAAACTTTATGCACAATAAAATAAATGTCTTCCGCGCTTAAGTGCTCAGTTGTGCTGTGCAACACATCCAAGATCGCCTCACGGGGTACAGTCATTCTATAGCCATGACCATTGAACTTATGGCGCCAATATGACCATAATTTATATTTCTTTTTTAGCATATTTTCTTTCTTGGCAACTGTTGATAATGCAACCATTTTTGACCTATTCCATTATAAACATAAGATGCGGAGTGTCAAGACCGTTCACATTTTATGTCATATAAAACCAAAAGCACATTTATTAATCAATTCAAAATCTAAAAACACATACCCGAGAAAGGTTCTCTGTTTCAATATCGTTAGTTTTAACGCTTTGGTCTTTGATATTTTGAGCCATATTCCCCGCTTTGGCCGCTAATACAAACAATGATGCGGGACTATAGTGTGCCATGTTGCGACTGAAATGTACAGCAGCCCTATAATAAATATAATGTGAAATAAAAAGTTGAGATTGCTTCGTCCCGCTTAAGCGGAACTCGTAATGACAGGGAGACAGATGAGATTGCTTCCCCTCGTTCTTAGGGACACCAGTTATCCCCCCCACCCTTACCCTCCTCCTAACAGGACTCCAGTTATCCCTCACCCCTACCCTCTCCCTTTCCAAGG
The DNA here is from genome assembly GCA_036382775.1 of bacterium. Lineage (NCBI taxonomy): Bacteria > bacterium. The sequence goes on from DASVHD010000016.1 coordinate 45,760, forward strand.
GAGAGGAATAAGGTGAGGGTTTAGTCTTTGATGCTGCCCTCGAGGGGGGAGGAAAAAGGAGGGGGTGAAAGGTTGCGCACAAAGAGCGTTCGCCATGACAACAAACAAACAGCCGATTCTGCTTTTTTTCAAATCTGAACTTTTCAGTGGTTAGTATCCATGGCAAGGAACGAAAACTGACCTGCCATACATTTTATAGTTTCATGCCATAAAACTACCGATATTTCAGAACATATTTTGGACGTAAAACGTTTTTATAGAATTCATTATAGTTTTGAAGTTGAAGAGAAAAACATTATTGAGCACCTGTCCACAAATTCGAATTTGTGGACTAATGGCTCGGTTTTATTCCCCTCCCTCTTATTCCCTCCCGCAGGGGGAGGGAAGTGAGTAGGAGGGGCGGGAGCCGGCAAAGAGTCACAAGCCCTTCGTAATGGTAATAGTCCGATGCAGGCGGATGATATTGTTTGGAAAGTGCCCAGCACTTTTTGAAACCTGACCGATTGAGCAACAAATACGATTTATTGTAAAAGCAGTATGCGATGATTTGTTCTGCGGTGGTGTTAAAAAGTGCTGGGTTATCCGGTGATAATGAGCTGCATGATAAGGACGTCGAGCCGGCGGTTGAATTTCTTGCCGATCTCCTTAAGGACGCCGACTTTCTGAAAATAGAATTTTTCCAGGACGTGGATGATCACGCTGTTGCTCGTTTCGATGCGGGCGACGACCGAGTGCAGGTGGTGCTTGGTCGCTTCCAGCAAGACCGCGCGCACAAGCTCGGTGCCGATCCCCTTGCCTTGATGGCCGGCATTGATATAGATCGACAGCTCGACGCTGTCTGAATAAGCGCACCGGTCAGACCACGGGCTCAATGAACACCAGCCGACAACATCCGGTCCGATCTCCGCAACGAGGATCGGGTGTTTTGGACCATGGCTTTTGAACCAAACGACCTGGTCGTCCATGGTCTTGGGCTCGGTGTCAAAGGTCGCGACCGAAAGCACGACCGATTCATTGTAGATATCCGTGATCGCCTTGAGGTCGCTGATCGTGGCACGGCGGATCGTGGGTTTTACTTTACCGGGTTGGTCGGGCATGATCTAAGATTATAGTCATTATCGCAAGGCGGTCAAGGATATGATAAACACGATGCGGTACCGGTTCAATAAGCGATGCCGAAACGGTCGATGAGGAATTTCCTTGCTTGGTCAAACCCCAGGTCCGCCGCTTTTTTTAGATCCCAGACGGCGGAATCGCGGTTGCCGTTCTTATCGTAGGCGATACCGCGGTTATAGTATGCTTCAACGTACAACGGGCTCAGCTCGATCGCTTTGGTAAAGTCCTTGACCGCTCTGGCATATTCGGTCTTGGAATAATAAACGGTCCCCCGGTTAAAATAGGCTTTCACGTGCCCGGGATCGAGCTTCAGGGCGCTGCTGTAATCCTCCAGCGCCCGTGTCCATTCTTTTATCAGCGTATGCGCCAGCCCGCGGTTGAACAGCAGTTCCGGGTCGTCAGGTCTTAGTTCCAGCGCCCTGGTGTAATCCTTTACGGCTTCCTCTACTTCTTTTTTCTTGAGGTATGCGTGCGCCCTGAACGTGTAAGCCATGATATTTGCGGGGTCGAGTGTTTGCGCACGGGAACAATCCTTTATAGTGCTTTCGTAATCACCGGTATTATAGAAAGCGATCGCCCGGTTGACCAGGGCGGTCGTGTTATTGGCATCGCGCGCAAGGACCTTGTCGCAGTCAGCCGCGGCGCTCCTGTAGTTGTTGACCTTGAGGTAGGCTGAAGCCCGGCTGCAATATGCCGCAGCGTAACCGGCATCGATGCCAATAGCCTTCGTGAGATCGTTGATCGCGGACTGGTACTCGCCCGCGTCCAGCTTGATAATACCGCGGTTAAAATAAGCTTCTTTGTAGCGCGAGTTGAGCTCGATCGTTCTGGTAAAGTCCTTCAGCGCTTTATCCTTTTGGCCTAGTTCGCAGTAAACGTTCCCGCGCCGGAAAAAGAGCGAATCATCTTTGGAATTGATATTGATCGCTTTGATAAGATCGGAGACCGCTTTGGGATATTGCTTCTGGGCAGTGTAGATCGTGCTCCGGAGTACATAGGCTTGCGCCATGGCCGGTTTGAGCTCCAGCGCCCGGTCTAAATTTTCAAGCGCCTTCTCGAAGTCATGTTTGCGGTACAGGTCGGATCCCCGGCGATAATATCGGTCGGCTTTCGAGACGGTTCCCAAAATTTCATTACCGGCATATTCTTTATCAAGTTTCGCCGCCATCGCCAGATCGGCGTCGGATTTTTCATAAAGACCTTTATGTTCATAGGCAATGCTGCGCTGGAAATATGCTTTTGCATACTTGGCATCAATATCAATGGCGCGCGAGAGGTCCGCGATCGCGGTTTCATAAGATTCTTTTTTTAAATACGCGATCCCCCGGTTGCAGAATGCCCTGGCATTTCGGCTGTCATGTTCGATCACAGCCGAGTAATCTTTTATTGCTAATTCGGTCTTGCCGATACTGTAATAAGCAGTGCCCCGGTCCGTGCGAAAAGCGGCGTTGTTCGGCTCCAGTTCGACCGCTCTGGTTAGATCCTTGATCGCCAGGTCGTAATCGGCGGTTTTTATGTAGATCCCGCCCCGGCTCGCGTAGGCCGCCGCAAAATCCGGACGCAACCGGACCGCGCTGGCAAGATCATCACAGGCTGCGCCATGATTCCCGGTCATTATGTACGCCAGCCCCCGGTTAAAATATGCCTGCGCCTCGCCCGGGTCCTGTTCCAGGGATTTTGTATAATATTCGACCGCAAGTTTATAGTTGCCTTTTTTGTATGCTTCAAGCCCCAGCTTGTTATAGTCGGTGGCAGCATAGGTGACGGCGACGATAATCGCCAGCGCCATCAACGCCTGGCCACTGCCCAGCGGATCAATGCTCATGCGTTTCCAGTGTAGTTTCATGGTCCGTGTTTTCCCTGATTTATAATCCGGACGGTTCCCTGGTCGCCATCCACCTCGAGCATCTGACCGGTCCTGATTATCTTCGTGGCCGGCCCTACGTTCACCACGGCCGGTATCCCGTATTCCCGCGCCACAATGCTGCCGTGACTCAGCAAACCTCCCATGTCGACCACGATCGCGGCGGCGGACATGAAGTAAGGCGTCCAGCCCGGGTCCGTGAAGGGTGCGACGAGGATCTCGCCGGGTCTGACCGTCTCCCTGGAACGCGTGTCGAGGATGACCCGGGCTTTTCCCCGGACCACGCCGGAGCTGACCGCGAGGCCGGTCATGACCCGCTGTCCCTGCGCCACCGGCTCGGGCTGGTGTCTGCGCGGATCGAAGACCCCCCTGATAACCTTGGGCGGCGTGATGGTCCGGTCCAGATCGTACTCCCGGCGCCGTTCCTTGAGCAGACCGCGGACGCCGGAGCGCGGGGAGCCTTTTAATAGCGGACCGATCTCCTCCATGCGGAGGAAGAAAATATCATCGACCTTCGATATGATGCGCCTTTGACGAAGTCGGTTCCCGAATTCCAGGATGATGCGGCGTATGACAAACCAGGCCTTCATCCACATGTTCTTCAAATTCTCCCGGATGACGCTGCCCTGCTGGGCCTTCCGCAGGTAATAGTTGAAAACGAATCGATGAACGGGATTCTTGAGTTTCGCGCGTAAATCGGCGGTGAGTTTGACGCGGCGCTCCGTGACGCGGTCATAGTGCTCGGTCGGGTTCCCGTCCGTATCCGAGGCTCTGAGGTAATTGCGGATCATGCCCAGGACGAAATCGGAGGACTCGCTCCACCGCGGATTCATGAGTTCGATCTCGCTGCCGGTATGATGGCCGTACCGGATCATGAAATCATGCCAGGCGTGAAGGAATTCCCGACCGTCTTTCACGCGCGCGATCCGCGGCCGCAGAGCTTGCCAATTTTGCCGACCCGAAATGTTCCGCAGTAACACTGGGTGCTGTCGGGCGGACCGGGACAGTTCGTAAAGGGCCAGGCCGGCCTTGGCCGGCTCGATATCGCCGATGCCAGCGAGCAATTGGTTGGTCTGTTCGCCGGGCCGGCCCTTGAACCATTTTTGGCACAGTTTATCCAGGTTCGTGTAGTACATCATGGCCAGAGCGAGGAATCCTGACTGATGGATAGTGGAATATATCTTATCACACACCTCGCGCCATAGGCCGAAAAGATCGTCATCGGAAAGGCCGGCAAGGTCATACTTGTAAAGGCGTTCGATATTGGTTTTGATATTTTCCAGGTCCTTTATGGCCGTTTTCGGGTTGAAGGTGAGGAGCTGGAGCGTGCGCAGGGGCAGGAAAAGGAAGGCACGGGAGACCTTGAACCGGATCACGGGGATGTCTTCGTCCGCGATCGTCAGGTTCCCCATGTCACCCATGGAACCCTGGGCGCCGCCGAAAACGTTCGTTATATCGAACTTCCGGAAGCCGGGTATGCTGCGTAAAATGCCAGCAAGGGTATTGAGATTGAAATAGGCCCGGCCGGCTATGCGATTGAACAGGACGATGTCGCCCAGCTCAGCGCCGACGATGCCGAGGAATGAGTCGAAGATGCATTTGACGAACGGCACGACCACGGTCCAGGTCATGGGCGTGACCACGTCGGGAAGCACCTCGCCGGTGTTGGCGTTCGTCCATATCTGGCGGTCTTCCCAACTGCTTTCCGCGCGCGCCGTGGTTATGGGCCGGGTCTGGAGGATAAATATTTTCTTACCAGCCACCGCCCATTCGATGTCCTGCGGGACGCCGAATTTTTTCTCGATCCGGACCGCCTGAACGGCGAGCTTCCTGATAATCCCGGGATCGAGCCCGCGTCCGGTCGTCTCCGCGGAGGGGGTTTTGGAGATCTTGCCGCCGCACTTGACCACGGTCGCCCGGTCCGGCGCGGCATGGCCTGAGACCAGCCGGTCACCCAAACCAGAGACATATTCGATCATCACTTTGTCCTGCCCACCGGTCGCCGGATCACGCGTGAAGGCAACACCGGCAAAGTCCGCGGGAACCTGTCGCTGGACGATTACCGCCATCCCCAGCGAAGCGTGGGCGATGTTGTTCTTCCGGCGGTATTCGTATGCCCGTTCGCTCCACAGCGAAGCCCAGCACTTTTTAACGGCGGTCTGAAGACCTTGGAACGAACTAACGCCCAGGATTGTTTCATATTGCCCGGCAAAGGATAACCGCGCCTGGTCTTCGGCGGTCGCCGACGAACGGACCGCCATGAGCGGAGCCTTCAATGTTGAATAGTATTCAAGTAGCCCCCTGACCAGTTGGGGATCGATGGTCGGTTCGAGTATCTGACGGCGGATCCCGGCCAGGATTTTGGGCCGGTCATTCTTTTTTGCTTTTTGGATATCCCCGAGAGCGTCGTGCAATGGCATGCTTAAGCGTTCGTTAACATGCTGTTCATACGCCATGCAGGTAAGGCAAAAACCGGGCGGCACGGGCAAGCCATACTTACGAAGGATGAAAAGGTTGCGCGCTTTACCGCCGACTTGTTCGGTCGAAGGCTGATGACGAGATCTTAGATCGATTATCAGATCGGCTAGCGACACGCAATATCATAATCAACCGGCATAAAGTGTCAACAGCCGCGGGCGACCTAGCGGAACGCTCCTCCTTGACGAGTAATGCTGAGTGGGTAGACTATCATGATATGGGTATGGGAACAAAAATGCACCTGGGAGATCTCGGTTCACCGGTCGTACAGTGTGGTTTATTCTTGATTTTGTACAATAATGTCGTTAATCTGATCCCGCCGGCAGTACACGCGCGACTGTATGTGGGATTGAACGTCCTTGTACTGATCATTCTGTGGTCATACGCACACCGTTACTGGAATTTCCGGCCAGCTGATGCGGGGATAAGAGCGGGCGGTTTTTGGACGAGCCTGGGGCTGGGGATATGCCTGGCAGCGATCATCATTATTCCTTTTTATATTGCGCTGGTGATCTTGCCCAAGATCGGTATATCGCTGCCCGCGATCCATCTTGATGAGGTCGATCAGGAAGGTCTGATAAGAAGGTTGCTTGTCCGGATCCCGGTGGGCACGGTTCTTTTCGAGGAGATGCTATTCCGTGGTATTTTTCTTGGCCTGTTATTGAGAGAACAAAATCGGCCACGGGCCCTGATTGTATCAAGCTTTGTTTTTGGCGTCTGGCATATCGTTCCGGCATTAAAAGTAATGTTCAGGAATTTTGGAGTTTCCAGCATTCTCCCCGGGATCGGCATGTTCATCCTCGGGATAATTGGAGCTGTGATCGCTGGCTATGTTTTTGGTTGGGTGAGGATTAGAAAGAACAACATCATCGGACCGGTCATTGCCCATCTGCTCATAAACGATACCGCACTCGTCTTGATATATTTCATGTGGCGGGCTTGACCGGTGCGCTTAAAAAGCGCTAAAAGTAGATAATATTCCGGTACTTAACCGTCGCCGGCCTGTCCTTGTACATCATTTCATATAATTCCTGGTAAGCTTCCTGGATCCGGTTCCTTTTGAGTTTCAAGGTCTGTGTGAGCATGCCATGTTCGACTGTAAGGCTTTCTTCAAGCAGTATGCACGCCTTTGGTTTTTCGTACGAAGGCAGATCGGCGATCGCGTTGGAGATCTCCTTTTTTAAAAGCGTTTTGATCACATCATTTTCAAGTAGCTCGCCGTAGCGCTTGAACTCGATCCCCTGTGCTTTTGCGTGCTTCTCGATCGCCTCGCGGCTGGGAATAACGAGAGCGACAAGATACTGTTTATTCTCGCCCCACACCACTGCCTGTTCAATAAATGGGCTGAACGTGATCCTCGCTTCGATCGGCGCGGGAGGGATCTTCTTCCCGCCGGACGTGACTATCAACTCTTTTATCCGGCCGGTGATCACAAGATGGCCATGCTCGTCGAATTTACCCTGGTCACCAGTATGCAGCCAGCCATCCGGATCAAGCACTTTTGCCGTTTCCTCCGGTTTATGGTAATACCCTTTCATCACGTTCGGGCCCCTAACCAGGATCTCATCGTTTTCGCCGATCTTAACTTCAATGCTGTCGAACGGTCGGCCCACGGTACCAAGGATATTGTCTTCGACGGTATTGCTGGATACGACCGGCGCGGTTTCGGTCAGACCATATCCTTCGATAATATTGAAGCCCAGGACATAAACGATCTTGGCGATCTGACGGTTTAACGGCGCGCCGCCAACAACGATGGCGCGTATCCTGCCGCCGCCGAGTTTTTTGAATTTTGACGCGACTAATTTTTTATACACCGCGCACTTCATGGTAAGACCAAGAGACACCTTTTGTTTTTTATATATCCGATTCGCCCGTTCATTCAGTGTTTTGATCGCCGATGTCACCAGCATTTGCATGAATCGGGAACTACCGGTGATCTTGGCGACCCCGGAATTGTAAGCTTTTTCTATGACCCGCGGCACGGCCAGCAGAATTGTCGGGCGGATCTCTTCGGCATCATCAACGACCGTCGTCAGGTCCTGCGCATAACCGATGGAACCGCCGGCGAAAAGCACCGAGTAGTAACCGCAGGTCCTTTCCAGCATGTGGCCGATGGGAAGATAGGAGATCACAACGTCATCCGGCGTAAAATTGAATTTTTTGATCGCGATATCGGTGTTGGAGACGATATTGGTATGCGTGAGCATGACGCCTTTAGGTTCGCCGGTGGTGCCTGAAGTATAGACGACCGTTGCCAGGTCATTGGGTGAGATCCCGGTTATTGCCGTATCGAGGCGTTTACTACTGGTTTTCATATCGGCAAAACTGATAGTTCTCTTATCGGTCTTACCTTCGTGGTCGAATATGACGATTCGCTGAATAGACGGAGTTTCAGGCAATATCTGCTCGACGATCGACAATAACTCGCGGTTTTCTACAAAGATCAACTTCGCTCCAGAGTCATTGAGAATGTATTTCACACTGGCCGGGGGCAGAACATGACCCGGCATATGATAGATGGGAACGACGATCGCGCCCAGCTTCAGTATCGCCAGGTCAGTCATCGCCCATTCGGGTCGGTTGTACGACATGATGGCGACAGTGTCACCCTGCTTTATTCCCAGCGAGCGCATCTCCGCCGCCACGGCGTCGATTATGGCGCTCAGCTCTTTATAGGTCATTGACCGGTAGATACCTTGTTCCTTGTGCCGGAGCGCAATGCGGTCAGGGTAGCGCACAACCGCGTCGTGGAATGTTTCATAGACCGTCTTATACATTTGCACCTCCTCCGGCCGGTGTTTTTTCAAATCGCTGGAAAGCGATCACCAGCATGACCAGAATTATCCCGGGAATGATGATCCATAACGGTCTTTCGACCCAAAATCTGGACAGGTCCATCATATTCCGCCCAAAACCGGCAACGCGCAAGACCAAATATCCAAAAGCAAAAGCTACGAGGTGCCATAAGTACAAGGTCATGATCATGGAGTTGGCGAGGATCACTGCCATCCATGGTTTTGTTCGGCTCAACCACCGCGTCAGGGGGTTTCGCAACAGCATGGCCAGACCAACCAGCCAGATGGCCAGGGCGGCAATGCAGATTGTGGGCGGGTGCATATTGGAGAATTTTTCAAAACCCGTGCCGACCATACTGCGGGGGTAGACACCGATATTAGTAAGGACAATGAGGGCGGTTAGACCGGCTGCGGCGATCGCTCCGTGCACCCGGCGGGGTATCCGCGTCAAAGTGCCGTCGGCATAGAAAAATCCCAGTTGGTGCACAAAAAGCCAGACAAATGCGACATTGAACCATCGGATCAAGTGTATTTGCGAGTTGATCGCGATTATGTCCACGCAGATCGCAAGCAGAAGCAGCGCCGCGGGGATAGCCAGACCGAAACGCCGGTGCACCGCGCGCATGAGCGGCGTCAAGAGCACCATGAAAAGGTATACGCCCAAAAACCACAAAGGCAGCACGACCATTATGCCGACCCGTGCGTACGTTTGCCAGTTCGGGATGACACCGATCATGATCACGTACATCAGGGCGATTATGAACAGAAAGGCGAAGGTCGGTTTGAACAAACGTACCAGCCTTGTCCGGTAAAAGTCAAAAAGTGATTGTCCCTTGCGTTTATACGAGTCGTAGGTGATCATGTTCGAGAACCCCCCGACGAAAAAAAACAGCGGCATGACCTGCAGTATCCAAGTTGCCGCCCACATGCCGGGGATCATGCCCACGGCGTTGCAGCCCCTGATTCCCTGACTATCGTTCACTATCATTGAGCTCAGCCAGTGTCCCAGGACCACGACCATGATGCTCATTGCCCGCAGGAAGTCAACATACCGGTCGCGTGTAGCTGGCGTTCGAGCCGCCAGTTGCGCGAGTTTTGAGTTGAATATAATACCCATGAGATCCTGTTACCTCCGTTTGGCTATTGGGCTATTGCGCTGCGCGTTATTATACAGTTGTCTGCTATTTTGTCAATGGCGTGTATTGGCAGTCGCATAACATATGGCTATTCGGCATCCTGTATCTCTTCTTCACATGGCAGCGTGTCTTTAGATCCTATATTCCCGAGTTCAAACTGTTCGGCACGCGTGCGCAAAATTTCTTTTAGCCAGGATTCCGGGTATTCCCGGTACTGACGTTCGCCATTTTCATCCTGAACATATCCGTCATTGTATTTGGTTACCAGGCGTTCCCCAAGTTCACGCCATTTTCCTACGACCATTTCAGCCTGAATGACGGAATAGTTTGAAAGATAATCAACCATTGCTGTCGTATCCGATCGATACAGAGCCAGGGCGGTTTTTTCAATGGAAGGTTGTAATTGAAGGAAGCTGCTTTCGAGCTCGCCTGGCACCGATTGGATATCTTTTATCATGTAACAATACCGAAGGTTTGAGTAATTGGAAACAAAGTTGAAAACCCACCAACCGCAGTCCCGGGAGAATTTTTTTTGATCTCCGCGGGTGAAAGATTCAGGAACGGTGTTATTACCGCAGTAAAAGGGAATATAACAGGAGGCGTATGTATCGTCCAGCCCGTACCAGTAGACGCCGCCGATTTTGTCCGGCAGCCACGAGCGTGATTGCGAAACGAAGGAATATGCGGTCGGCTGGGTCGAAATTGCACGTTCCCATCCATACTGCACGCTGTCGATGGTCCAGAATAGAGGCCGCCAGCGGTAAGGAAGGCCGTGCGCGCCGGCGTCAACACCTTTGGTCATGTCATAGTCTGTATTTTCAAAATGATCCCGCAATAAAAAACCACAGACCTTGATCCGCGCTTGAGCGCTGAGTTACTTAACGTGAGTTATTCAAATATTTTGAGGTATTTGCCGTATCCTTCTTTTTCCATGGCTTCTTTGGGTATAAAACGAAGCGAAGCCGAGTTTATGCAATAGCGCATGCCAGTCGGTGCCGGTCCGTCGTAAAAAACATGGCCCAGGTGAGAATTGGCGTGTGCGCTTCTCACCTCTGTCCGCGTCATGCCCTGAGTCGTATCTTGTTTTTCCATAATGTTTTCAGGTTCGATCGGGCTCGTGAAACTGGGCCAGCCGCATTCGGAATCGAATTTGTCGCGAGAACTGAACAAGGGCTCGCCCGATACCACGTCGACATATATCCCTTCACGCTTGTTGTTCCAGAATTCATTGAAAAAAGGCGGTTCGGTCGCGTTTTCTTGCGTGACCTTATACCGCACAGAAGTGAGTTTTTTCTTAAGTTCCTTTTTGAGCGGCACACTGTACGTTTCGGTGCCATTGTCCTGCTGAAATTTTTCAATAAACCGTTTTCTACCGGACAGGAGCTTGTAGGTTTCATAACGCGCCGGGTTTTTTTGATAAAAATCCTGATGGTATTCTTCCGCCGGGTAAAAGACCTTGAAGGGCTTGATCTCGGTCCTTATCGGCTTTTTGAACCATCCTGATTTCTTAAGTGCATCCCTCGATGCAACGGCCTGCTTAAGCTGGTTTTCATCGTGGTAAAATATCGCGGTCCGGTATTGGGGTCCCTTGTCGCTGAACTGTCCGTCAGCATCGGTCGGATCGATCTGCTGCCAGAATACCGTCAGCAGCTGATCATAGGATACCTTAGCCGGATCATATGTGATCTGTACTGCTTCATAATGCCCGGTCGTTTCAGAACATACCTGCTCATAGGTCGGGTTCTCTACAAACCCGCCCGTGTATCCAGACTTAACGTCGATGACGCCGTCCAAGTTCTTAAAGGCCGGCACTACGCACCAGAAACAGCCGCCGGCAAATGTCGCAATTGCAAGTGATCCCAAGCCAAACCCCCTTTTTAGTTTTCATGATTTAGACACTACAGAGTATCCTTTGTTTATGTCCAAGCATGGTCGACATTGATTTTCGTATGGCTATCTGTATAATCCTTTGCCAGGAGATATTATGATAATAAAGCATTTATCCATCAGCTTTATCGCGATCGTAGCGTTAGCGGTCTGTTCATGCAGTCTGCCAACTATGAAAAATATTGAGTGGATCCATTGGCCTAAAATGTACAATCCGGTCAGCGAAACTCTGCATGGCCGGGTTGTCGTCGACGAATTCCGGGGATTGGAAAATTTCGACGATCCGGTGGTCCAGGAATGGATTAATTGGCAAAACAGGATCTCAAGGAAGTTCCTTGACGGATTGCCGCAGAGGGATTATTTGAGGAAGAGGCTCACTGAGTTAAGGCGGTATGACGATGAATCAACGCCAGACCAGGTTCTTGTCGGTGACCGGATCTTTTATTCAGTCATTAAAAAAGACTGGGAGCGCTGGGCCTACTACACTAAAGAGAATGAAAATGCCGGTCCGGAGTTGCTGCTGGACCCCAACCAATGGGGATTGAAACAGCTGGGCGCGGTCTATCCATCGAGGGACGGTAAATACCTCGCTTACAGCGTGGAAGAGGCAGGCAAAGAAAACCCGGTGATAAAAATTATGGTCGTAGGAACGAAAGAGATCTTGCGCGACTCCCTTGCGGGCTGGCGCCAAGCCGGAATCTCGTGGCTGCCGGATAACTCCGGTTTTTACTATACTGCTAATCCTCTCAAGAGAACTGTCCCTGCTGGTGAGGAAAATTACTGGGACGCGGTCTATTTCCATAAACTGGGGACGATGGCAAGCGAGGATGCCAAGCTGTTTTATCATGATAAGGTCAAGGAGTATTTTCACTCTGCCGAAGTCAGCGAGGACGGAAAATATATCCTGTTCTACCGCTCACAGTTCTATAAGAACGAGGTGTATCTGCAAAAGCTCGGGTCAGACCAGCCTATGATACCGGTTATAACGTTTATGGACGCTGAATACTCGATAAATGTAATCGATGATAAGATTGTCATTACTACGAACTGGGACGCTCCCAAACGCCGGGTTATGATAACTGACATTGACAAACCTGATCGGTCAAGCTGGACCGAGATCATTCCGGAGACCGAAGATAACCTTGAATACATCAATACAATCGCCGGTCAGCTATATGCGGTTTATATGCATAATGCGCATACGGTTATCAAGATCTTCACGCTTGAAGGAAAATACGTCAGAGACCTTCCTTTGCCCACGTTCGGTACCGCCGCGGTGTGGGGATACTGGTCAAAATCCGATATATGGGTTAATTTTACTTCATATACATATCCCGGGACGGTTTTTAAATATGACTTCAGCCGGGACACGCTCGTCCTTTTTCACCGGCCGCCGATCGATATTGACCTTTCCGACTACACTGTGGAACAGGTGTGGTACCAATCGAAAGACGGCACTTTGATCCCGATGTTCCTTGTTTATCGCAAGAGCTTGAAACTAAACAGCAATAATGGGGTGTATCTGACCGGCTACGGGGGATTCAATATTCCTAAGAATCCGTCTTTTTCTTCAGGCTACGCGGTCTGGCTGGAATCGGGCGGCATGATCGCGATACCCGGTCTGCGGGGCGGTAGTGAGTTCGGCGAGGAATGGCACAAAGCGGGCATGCTTAATAAAAAACAAAACGTGTTTGACGATTTTATATACGCCGCGAAATGGCTCATAGGCAACAAATATACAAGCACGGAAAAACTGGGCATTGCCGGCGGCAGCAACGGCGGTCTGCTCACTGGTGCGGCCCTTGTGCAGGCACCAGAGCTTTTCAGAGCAGTCTACGTTGGCGTACCCCTACTGGACATGTTGCGCTACCACAAATTCAGCTACGCAAACATCTGGGCCGAAGAGTACGGCAGTGCGGATGATTCCGCGCAGTTTGAATGCATATTGAAATATTCTCCTTACCATAATGTCACGTCGAATACGATCTATCCAGCTGTGCTGTTCGAGGCGAGCGATAACGACCCCAGGTGCCATCCCATGCATGCCATGAAAACGGCGGCAAAGATGCAGGCGGCACAAGCGGGTAAGGAGCCTATTTTGCTTTTGGTGCGCAAACACGCCGGCCACAGCGGCGGCATTACCCTGTCCGAGAGCATCGATGAGCAGGTGGATGAGTGGTCGTTCATGATGGAAGAGCTGGGTCTGAAAGCACCCAATAAAAAATAGTCTTTTTTGTCTGTCTAGACTGTTTGGTCTTTTTGGTTTTTAACTAAAAAGACGAAAAAGACCAAATAGATTAAATGGACTTCGTTATTAATTCATTCCTCCCTTGAAATTTGTTCCTTTTTGAATATAATATCACTGGCAATTTGATTATTTTTAAAAAAGGAGGCTTTTACGGCTAAAAAAGAATACGTCGACAAGCTGGTAAAGTTAGGAATATCCGAGGCACAGGCGCGGATCTATGTCGCTCTGCTCGAAAAACGGGAATTGAGCGCGATGGAGATCCATGAGCAGACCCACGTGCCCCGGTCCAAGGTCTACGAGATAACCCGGAACATGATGCTCAAGGGCATGTGCATCGAAAAGACCATGGGCCGGAACAAAAAGTACCAGGCGGTCGAACCGCAGCGCGCGTTCAACAATATCATCGCGGAGCAGGACCGCATACTGCAGGAGAAAAAGGACATAGCAAGTTCGATCAGCAAGATGTTCAGCCCGCTGTACAGCCAGGGAATGCAAAACGTCAACGTCTTTGAATATGTCGAGATCATCAGGGATATGGCTTCGATCCACGAGCGGTATGTGAGCCTGCTGAAGAATACGCGCCATGAGCAGCTCGGTTTTGTTAAACCGCCGTTCTCTTACCAGGTCAGGCGCAAGCTTCAAGAACAGGAGAATACCGAGCTTGAGATTCTGAAAAAGGGTGTGATGGTCCGCGTGTTGTACGAATATTCAAGCCGGGACCTGGGGGAATTGTACGAACATGTCAAGAAATGCACGACTGCTGGAGAACGGGCAAGGGTTGTGGAGAAACTGCCGATCAAGATGTACGTCTTTGACCGGCGGTATGTGCTGATGGCACTGCCCAACCGGCGCTCCGCCACCTCGCCTTTGACCATGCTGGTGATCGACAATCCGGCACTTGCCAACGCCTTGAAGATATTATTCGACCATCTCTGGGAAGGCGCGTATGAATACCAGTTCATAAAGTCATTGATCGACAAGAAGAAATAACGGCATTGACAAGGCTAATGCCGAAGATTACGGTGATAAAAAAATAGATTACAGTGATAAAGCAAAAAAATAAAGTGATCTTGAACGGAGGAAACCAATGGACATTCTGAGTCTTGGATCAAGGCACGGGCTTAATGGTTTTGAACAGCTCGCGATCATTGGCGTGCTCGTCACCGCGTTTATCAGTCTGTTATACGCGTGGCTGCTGCGGGGCACGGTCTTGAAAAAGGATAAAGGCACACCAAAAATGCAGGAGGTCTGGGACGCGATACGCATCGGCGCCGACAGCTATCTTAACCGGCAGCTGCGGTCGATATTGCCATCGATCGCATTGATGTGCGTTGCATTGTTCTTCAGCGTCTACATTGCCAGGCCGACATACGAGGCGGTCGAGGAATTCGGCCAAGCCGCCCAGATCGTGATCGCCATTGGCAGGACCCTGGCTTTTATCGTGGGAGCGACATTCTCGGTCCTGGTCGGCCAGCTGGGCATGCGCATGGCAATCCAGGCCAATGTTCGGGCTGCGTCAGCCGCAAAACGCAGTTTCAACGAGTCATTATCGATCGCCTACTACGCCGGGACTATTACCGGCATGCTGACCGACGGGCTGGGTTTGCTCGGCGGCACGGTCATTTTCATTATTTTCGGCAAAGCCGCACCCGACGCCCTGCTGGGATTCGGTTTTGGCGGGACCCTGATCGCGTTGTTCATGAGGGTCGGCGGGGGGATCTATACCAAGGCAGCGGATGTCGGCGCTGATCTTGTCGGTAAGGTAGAGAAAGATATCCCGGAAGACGACCCGCGCAACGCGGCGGTGATCGCAGACCAGGTCGGTGACAATGTCGGCGATTGTGCCGGTATGGCCGCCGATATCTTTGAAAGTTATGAGGTCACGATCGTTTCGGCTCTGATCCTGGGTATCGCACTGGTCCAGCTGGATCCCAGCCATAGCCTGAAATGGATCGTCTATCCCCTGATCATCCGCGGTATCGGCGTCATCAGTTCGATCCTGGGAACGTTCGCGGTTCCGATCTGGGAAAGATTCCCGTTGAAGTTTCTGAGAGCAAAGGACGCGGAAGCGGCTATGTTCCGCTCCTACGAAGTCTCAAGCGTAAACACAGTTCTCTGGTCTTTTTTGGTCGCGACATTGTATGCCGGTGACTGGCGGCTTGCCATGCTCACGACCATCGGTGTGGGTCTGGCAGTGGCCTTCAATCCCCTGACGTCGTACTTTACTTCCACCAAACACACGCCGGTCAAAGAGATCGTGAAATCGACGCGCGCGGGCCCGGCGACGACCATCCTTTCCGGGCTTTCCGTCGGTATGGAATCAAGCGTCTGGGCATTGCTGGTCATTGCCCTATCATTCGTTTTTGCGCTGTTGTTGTACGGCGGTTCGACCAATGCCACCTACGTGCTGTACGCCGTTGCCATGATCGGCATCGGAATGCTCAGCCATACCGGCAACAATGTTGCCATGGATTCTTATGGTCCGATCTCCGACAATGCCAACGGGATCGCCGAGATGGCATGGCATGATCTGGACGATCAGGAGACGCGAAAAGCCAGACAGATTCTAGCAGACCTCGACGCCGTCGGCAACACCACAAAAGCGATTACCAAGGGAGTCGCGATCGCGTCGGCGGTGATCGCAGCGGTGAGCTTGTTTTCGTCGTACATTACGGATATCGGCAGGGTTCAGGCACAGCTGGGCTTCAAGCTTGACCAGATCATCTCGTCCATCCGCGTCTCCAATACCAAGGTTTTTGTCGGCATGCTGCTCGGCGGTGCTTTGCCATGGTTATTCAGCGCGCTATCGATCCGCGCTGTATCCAGGGCTGCCAGCCAGATCGTGGAAGAGGTCCGTCATCAGTTCCGCATTCCCGGCATCATGGAAGGAACGGTGAAACCGGATTACGCCCGCGTGGTCGGGATATCGACTCGGTCCGCACAGAAGGAATTGATACCGCTGGCTGCGATCGCAGTGCTGCTGCCCATCGTAGTAGGGTTGGTGCTTCAGGTCGAAGCGCTGGGCGGGTTCCTCGCGGGTGTCATACTGAGCGGACAGCTGCTTGCCGTTTTCATGGCCAACAGCGGTGGCGCGTGGGACAACGCGAAAAAGAGCATCGAAGATGAAAAGCGCGACCTCAAAGCCAACACGGGCAAAGGCAGCGAACGGCACAAAGCCAGCGTGGTCGGAGATACGGTCGGTGATCCGCTCAAAGACACGGCCGGCCCGGCGCTCAATCCAATGATCAAGGTCGTGAACCTGGTCAGTCTGCTGATCGCACCGCTCCTGGTGTCTGCCGACTTGCACAAGTGGTATGTCTGGGTTATCATCGTAATATTGCTTGCTGCCATGATCTGGGCGATCTCGAAGAGCAGCCGCTCGCCAAAGGAAAAGACTGAAAGTAAATAGTAAATATTATTTAGTTATTTGTAGACAGATCGCTTCTGATCATTATCCCAGGTAAATCAACCTGATCTTAACGGTTTTTGTTGTTTTGTCCGTGGTTGAGTTTTTTATTCCGGTACATCAGGTGGTCGGCCCGCGCCAGGAGTTCATCCAACGATACCGGCGAAGCGGGGTCAAAACAGCAATGCCCGATGCTGAGCGAAATGGGGTAGGGGTATAGCTTTTTTTGTTAAACTCATCGACCGCCTGATCCAGCCGGATTTCAATATTATCATTGCTGACATCCTGTGTCTGGATCGTCAGCACGGAAAATTCATCGCCTCCATAGCGGGCGACAATATCCGATTCCCGATATGTGCTGCGCAGGATATAAGCGGTCTCGAACAACGCTTTGTCGCCCTCAAAGTGACCGTACTGGTCGTTGATCTGCTTGAGGTTGTTTATATCAATAAAATAAACATGGACTTTTTTGTCCAGTCTCCGGGCCAGCCGCAGTTGCTGCTCGCCAAGCGTATGAAAAGCCCGGCGGTTATAAAGCCCGGTGAGCTCATCAGTCAGGGATAGTGAACGGAGCTCGTCCTCCATCACCTTTTGCTCGGTAATATCGCTCATGATACCGTTGGCTGCCATGAGTTGGTCTCCATCCCACTCGAACCTCATCGAATCACGGATCCATAGGATCCGGCCGTCAGAGCGCACCATCCGGCATTCCACGATCAGCGGTTCAGAGTCGCCCTTTTTATCAGCCATGTGCTTTTGTATTTCCTGCGATAGCCGGTCGCGGTCATCAGGATGCATCACGCGCAGCGTGAATTCCCGGGGATGCTGGAGGGGTTCTGACAGGGGATATCCGAGCATCGATTCCAGGACCGGTGAGAGG
The DNA here is from genome assembly GCA_036382775.1 of bacterium. Taxonomy (NCBI): domain Bacteria; species bacterium. The sequence continues at coordinate 63,573 of DASVHD010000016.1, forward strand.
TATTCATATTTGCCGGTCAGCATGTTGATGCGGTAAAGCACGTCCGGCACCGTTGCCGCCAGCTCCTCGAACAGCTCGCGTTCCCGGAATAGCATTTCTTCGCTCTTTTTATATTCCTTGATCTCGGATTCGAGGTCCGCGATCCGCCTTTTTAGATCCGCGATCAATTCATCACTGTCCATGTCGGGACCGGAGCATCAGTTGTTCTCAAAATACTCATAAGCGTCGATGATGTCGAGGTAAACGCCGTCAAAACCGCCTTCTACGATCTTTTTAACGTAGCCGAAGATGATCGCCTGCCATTGCGGATCCCAATACGTCACCTTGAAATTCCCCGGCCAGTCAGGATTTTCCTCATAAATGAATGACGGATCGCCTTCCTCCCAGCCGCTCTGCCAGTAGTGACGGTAATCCTCGGCTTCGCCGATCGAGAGGTAGGCGATGACCTTGCGGCGCTTGCCGTCGGCCTTTGTTTTCATCTGCGAGACCTGCTGGGGGGTGAACCGCTCTGCGTCCGTTCCGTCGAATGAGTAATCGATGATGGCGAGATCATAATATGTGTTGGCCAGCGCCGCTACGAATGAATCGGCATTGCCGAAAGATTGGTACTGCAGGATATACACAAAGTGCCCGATATCGTTCCACGAGACAACATCGTGGGAAGCGGATGAATCGGGCGCGTGCAGGTTATCGCGGATCCGGTCCAGCGCCCGGACGGTCACATACGGAACGTATTGCCGGTCAAGCGATCTTTGATAAGCGTCGTCAACGTTCGCCTGGGTGGTCGCGTAATCTACCGTCATGACCAGCCGTCCCGCATTTTTAAAGATCTCGAGAGCCGACTCCATTTCCGTGGTTACTGCCGCCGGTGTAGGTTCATCGTCCGCATCGTAACCGTAGTAGATGTCTTCGCAACCGATACCGTCGACAGCCAGAACGTATGACTGGTCACTGCCCAGGCCTTCGCCATTTTGTGGGAAGATGCCAAAGCCGGTTATCCCCAGGGAATCGCGCGCATAATCCCCGATGGCAGCGACGAACCCGACCATTTCCTGCCTGAAATCGATGTTGTCAAATTCATCCTTCTTGCATCCCATCGCAAGAAGAGCGATCATGGCGATGCCTGACAGATTCTTCATTATCACTTAAGTCCCTTCGAACAGGGTAGCGACAAAATCGGCAGCGTTGAATTCCAGGATATCTTCAAGCCCTTCGCCGATTCCAAGGAAAAGGATTGGCAGGCCGAGTTCATGGCAGATCGGGATGATCGCGCCGCCCTTCGCAGTACCGTCGAACTTAGTGAGGACGATGCCGTTAACGCCGAGTTCCTGCTTGAAGACCCGAGCCTGTTGGATGGAATTCTGGCCCAGCGTGGCGTCGATCGTCAATAGGTTAAGGTCGGGACCAGACGGTTTGCACTTCATGGTCACGCGCCTGATTTTTTTGAGCTCGTCAATGAGATCGATGCGCGTATGCAGCCGGCCGGCGGTGTCAATGAGCACGGCATCGATGGATTGCGACTTCGCTTTGGCAAGCGCATCAAAAACGACCGCGCCCGCGTCCTGGCCGCGCCGGGACCGGACGACCTCGACCTGAGCCCGCTCTGCCCAGATGCTGAGTTGTTCCGATGCAGCGTCCCGATAGGTGTCGGCGCTGGTGAGAAGCACGGAGCCGCGCTGTCGGTACAACCAAGCCAGCTTTGCCAGGGTCGTTGTTTTGCCCGATCCATTGACACCGCTGATCATGATGATACGGGGAGGGATGTTGTCGACAACCGGCGGGGGCAGGTTTATTAGTTTGGATACGGTTTCTTTGAACGCCTTATCTTTTTGCGACGCGGAGCTGATCCGGTCCATGATCAGTTTCGTGCATGCAGTGCCCACGTCCGCCTGCAGGAGAATCTCCTCGATCGCTGCCAGCTCGGCACCCCTGGTTCGGTCGAAGATCCCTGATATTTTGGCGAGAGCCAGTTTTAATCGGCCCAGCATGATGCCTTACAGGGCGGCATCCAATTTTTCCAGATCAGCGAGGCGCACGGATATGATCTTGCTCTGACCGGCCCTTTCCATGGTCAATCCGTACAGGTAATCGGCATACTCCATGGTCGCCCGGTTATGGGTGATGATGACGACTTGTGTCCTCTGGGAGAGATCACGAAGGAATTTGTTGAACCGCACGACATTCGCATCGTCGAGCGGCGCGTCGATCTCGTCGAGGATGCAGAACGGCGCCGGTTTGACCAGGTAGAAAGCCAGCAGAAGGCTCACCGCCAGCAAGGTGCGTTCGCCGCCGGAAAGCTGGTTGATCATCTTGACGCGCTTCCCTTTCATGCGCACCACGATCTGGACTTCCGACGTCAGGGGGTTGGCGGCATCGCTGAGTACAAGGTCGGCTTCTCCGCCCTCGAAGAAATTGGCAAAAACCGTATTGAATTTTTCCTTGACTTCATTGAAGGTCGTGATGAACCGATCCCGGGCGCGCTGGTCGAGTTCATCGATGGATTTCAAAAGGCTCTGCTTGGCGGCGATGATGTCGTTGCGTTGGGTAAAAAATTCATCGAGCCGTTTTTTCTCCTGCTCGTAAGCCTGGAGGCTCAGGGGGTTTATTTCTCCGAGTTTTTCCAGCCGTTCTCTGATCTCCACCTGTTTTGCATTTATGTCCGGTATTTTCTCAGACTGGTAAACAGCGAGGTCCGTGCTGAATTCAGCCATCGCTTTTTTGGCAAGTTCTTCCTGGCGATACTCAAACTGAAAGACCTCGTAATCGATCTTCAAGACGTCATTCTGGATCTCCTCAAGGGATTTTTGCTTCGCGGTCAATTCCTCGTACAGGCTTTCCTGTTTTCCGGAGATCTCCTCGATCCTTTTGTCTTGGGCCGTGAACTCGAGTTCTGCCAGCGTCTGTTTTTTGACCGCAGCTTCGCTTTTAAGCGATCGGAGGCGTTCCTGGATCTCGACCAGCTGCTGGGTGACCTCGTTTTTGTGGATGGCGGCGATCTCGTTTTCAACGGTTTTGTTGTCCTGAAGCATCGCGGCGATCGTCTTTTCAATGCTGTCATGCCGTTCCTTGAGAACGGACGTCTGCAGAACGAACTCGTTGAGCGCGGCGGTCTGCTCCTCGATGCGACTTTTCAACTGCGCAGCGATTGAAGTGCTCTGCTCGACGGCACTGGTAAGCGAAGTTATTTCGGCCGCAGCCGTATTCTTTTTTATATCAAAATCGGCCGTTTGTTTTTGGATAAGCTCGATATCCCCGGCCAGCGCGTCCCGCTCAGCGGTCAGATGATCCTGTTCCCGGGTCAGCCGCTGGACCTGTTGCGACAGCTCGTTTAAATGGAGGGTGGCCTCGGATCTGGTCATGCTAAGGTTGATCAAGGCGCCGCTCAGTTGTTCAATGTTCTGCCTGAGTCCATCCAGGTCAGCGATTGCATGTTTCTTGCGGTCCCGAGTGAAGATCATTTCATTGCTCAGCGTCTCATGGCGTCGCCGGCTTTCCTGCAGCGCCTGGGTGATCCGGAAATACCCGATGTCGCCTTTGAGCACGGTGATCGTTCCGCGGTCGAACAATATCCCTTCGCGTACGACAAAACCGTACTGATCGAATTTTTCGGAAAGCGACAGCGCCTGGCCTGCGTTATCAGCAACGAGAAAACGCCGGAGGTGCGCGTTGACGGCCGGTCGGTCGGTTTTCAAGCGGACTACATCGGCGAGCGATTTCAACCCCGCCAGTTCGGCTGGAAGCGCTGGTCCCTCGCCTGGAGCGCGAAGCGCGATGAACCCGATCCTGCCTTCCGGCAGGTTGCGGAGATCTTTAAGATCGAAATCACTGAGGACGAAATACCCAAGGATATCTGCCAGACATATATCGACCGCGGTTTCATACCCGGCGTCGACCTCGGTGATCTCGCGCAGCAAGCCCGTGATCTTCGCTCCGAACTGCTGACGCACCTGTTTAATGCCGTCCGGCTGCCCGATCCGGTGGGTTAGCGTGTCAATAGTGACTTTCAGATCGCTCAGTTCTGCCTGCCTTTGATCGATCTCGTCTTCCAACGCCTGCAATTCGGTTTCTTTGGCCTTGAGCAGGCCCTGCGCCTCGCTCAGTTGCGCAGAGAGTTTGTCTTGTTCGCGGATCGTCTCCTGCAGTTCATTGTCTTTTTGTTTTTTGTTTGACTGGTACTGGACCAGTTCCTGCGCTATTTCCGAGAGCTCGTTATTTATCCGGTCAATGATCGCGGTTTTGTTCAACCGGGAAGATTCCAGTTTGACGATCTCGTCCCGGTCCAGATCGATGATCGACTTCAGTTCACCGATCTCCTCATCCTGTTTCTTGAGCGCCTGCTGGGACGCAAAATACTCGGCCTGGGTTTTTACCAGATCAGCCTTTGTGTTCCGGGATCGTTCCTCGTTCGCTGATAGTTCCGCTTGCAAGTGCGCCAGGGATTCCTCGTGTTCGATCATCCGCTTGCGGTTGGACGCGACAAACTCCTGTTTCTCCTTGGCGCTGGCCACAAGGCGTTCCGAAGTTATGAGCAGGTCTTTTGCTTTTTCATCCGACTGAGCAATAGCGGCTTCTAGTTCGGCGATCGCTTGCTTGATGTCATTGATCCGGGCCGCGCTTTCTTTTTTCTGCTGCTCGGCAGCGGTCAGTTCTTCTTTCCACCGCTTCCGCTCTTCTTCAAGGCGGCTGAGAGCCTGGAGCGCTGACTGCCGCTCATTATCCCTGCTTGCCTTTCGCTCGCGGGCATCGCTGATACTCTTCATGATCCCGAGATGATCGGCTTTCATGATCGTCAGGTTCACGGTCTTGTATTCTTCACGCAGTTCCTGGTACATCTGGGCTTGGCGTGCCTGCCTTCTCAGGCTCCGGATACCTCGTTCCATCTCGCCGATCACGTCCTCGAGCCTCAACAGATCCTGTTCGGTTTGCTCAAGGCGCCGGTTGGTTTGTTCGCGGCGTTCCTGGTAGCGGAGGATGCCCGATACATCGTCGAACATGTCCTTGGTATCACCATGGATGATTTTTTCGATCTCGGCAAGTTCCAGGAATGAATAGGTTAGCGTTCCCGAGTTAAGGAAAAGGGCCTGGATGTCTTGCAAACGGCATTTGACGCGGTTTAGATAAAATTCGCTTTCGCCCGTGCGATAGAATCTCCTTTTGATCTCGAATTCACTGCCGAATTGGGGAAAAAAGTCTTCGTTCTCGATGATCACGCTTACTTCCGTGAAATTAGTATCGTCGATAAGCTCCGGCGAGGTATGGATAAGATCTTCATTTTTCTCGCATCGCAGAGCCTTCATACTCTGTTCACCGAACACCCAACGGAGGGCATCAAAAATGTTCGATTTGCCGCTGCCGTTAGGACCGACAAAAGCGGTGATCCCCGGCGTCAGGACACACTTGGTCTCGCCGGCGAATGATTTGAAACCGTACAGCCCGATATCCTTGATCTTCACTTATCCGCTTGGTTTATTCTTCTTCCTTAAGATAGATCTCCCGCTCAAGGAAGGGATGATAGTCACTCCATTCTTTTTCGATCCCCCGGCTCCGGCGGATGGCGTCGTTCATCATTTCCACTTTGGAATCAAGGTTATCGATGAAGTGCAGTATGATCGCTTCGGGAAAGGAGGGCAGTTTGGGGGAGCCGTATTCCAGTTCGCCGTGGTGCGACAGGATCATGTGCAGGACCTTGAGTTTTAACTCTTCGGGGAAATGCGGGATTTTGTCGATTTTTTCTTTCACCATGTCGCAGCCGATGACGATGTGCCCTATCAGCCGTCCGCGCGTCGAGATATCGATCTTCTTGTGGTACGTGTACTCGTAGATCTTGCCAATATCGTGTAGCAGTGCGCCGGCGATCAGTAGGTCCTTGTTCACGAACGAATATGTTGTCTGGATCAGGGTTACCTGTTTCACGACGGTCCGGGTGTGGACGGCTAACCCGCCGAGGTGGGCATGATGAGCTCTTTTGGCGGCCGGGGCCTGGCGGAAGAGGTTGGTGATGAACATGTCGCCGAAAAAAAGGTCTAGCAGTTTACGCAGGTGAGTGTTCTGTACCTGCTTTACGTAGTCCGTGATCTCGGACATCACTGCATTGATGTCCTCATCGGGACCGGGTAAAAAATCCTCGCTGTTGATCTCATCCTCAGAGAGGCGGCTGATGGCCTGGACCACGATCTGGAGCCGATCATTGTACTCATTGACGTTCCCGGAGACGTATACGAACTCGCCGGCCGGGATCGCCCGTACCTCGTCACTGGCGTTGTCCCAGGCGATGCCTTCGATCGTGCCGGTGCGGTCCGAAAATTCGGTGAGTGAAAAAGATCCTCCATCTTTTTTCTCTTTCAGGATCTTTTTCGATAAAATGAACTTGTCCTTGACAGTCTGTCCGGCCTTAAGTTCTTCGACAAACTGGCTTTTCATGGGTCCTGGCGGTGATGGCGCTGGCGGCGACGGTAACGATCAAATAAGCGCTGCAACAACGTATCGTTGGCGGATGGTCTACCGGAGTGGCGGTAAAACAACGTTATTTACTCGGAGTCTCAAGATGAAGGATCTTTTTCTTGATCAGGTCAAGTTTTTCCCGCAAAACGCTTTCTTCTTTTTTCTCGGCCTCAAGCGCGCTCCGGATTTCTTCACGCTGCTGTTTTACTAGCGCCGTTTCACTCTGGATCTTGGTTTCCTCTTTTTTCAATGTTTCAAGGCGCTTGATGAGCTCGGCTTCTTGAACCTTGAGTTTTTCGATCGTATGCACTACGGGATTGGCTTCCAACTCTCTTTTACGGGTAAGGTATTCTTCATTCAATTTGTTCAGGGCAACCTGAGTATCCGATGTTTGTTTTTTCGCTTCATCGAGGTTCTTCTTGACCTCTGCTGTTTCGTTCTTCAGCGAGTCGATCTTCGGCAGGAACACTTCTTCCTGGCGTTTGTTAATATTCTCGACCATCTTCGACTCAAGGCCCTTGCTCATCACGAGAGTGATGAAAAACGACAGAACGGCAAATACGAGACCGACGCCCAGGATGATGGGATTCGGGGTAACGGTGACGTTGATCTGCGGGACCTGCGGCCTGGATGTGAAATACAGCGCGCCGACCCGGGTGGTCCCGATGTTGATGGCAAAGCCGCCTTCGTAAACAGAAGAGTTGGCCTGGACAGTGTTCTTACCCGAAGCCAGGGTCGTGCTGTTGTAGACCTTCCCGACCTGAGTTTCGTCCGACGACGCGATGACGTTGTTCTTGGCGTCGGTGAAATAAAGGTTGGTTATCTCCGGCTCGTCCTGCTTGACCGTCGTTATGATCTCGTTTAGTTTTTCCGTCTGGTTTTCGAGGATGGCATCAAGCACGAACGTGGCGTGAGCGATCGAGTTCCCGATGCTCATGAGCCTTTTGTTCACGAGTTCGTTCAGCACGCTGTTTTCACCCGATCCTTTCTGCCCGAAAAAATTCGGAGCCATATAGGCGAAAACCGAAATGAGTGCGATAAGGATGAACGATATGATACTAAAACCGATCCTTGACATTTATCCTCCTATGCTCAAAGACACCCTGTGTCCGCCGCCCAGGTCAAAATAGGGCGCGTATATATAAGAAATACGGATGGAATTTTTAGAGATGCTAAATCCCATGTTTAAACCAGTCAGCACATCAATACCATTCCCGGTCCTCATGGACGAGAGCAGCGTGCTGTATGATGCTTTGATCGTGAAAAATTGGTTCACGATATATTCACCCCCGAAACGGATACCGAAATTGATCAGAGCAGGTTTTACCAGGTCAACGCCGAACCATCCCTTGCTCGATGTTTTGGCCACGCCAAGATCAATCTCGTAGGGCAGAGTTTCTTTTTGATCGATAAAGGGTTTTACGGTCGTACCGAGGTTTTTCAGGGCCAGTCCGCACTGGATATTATGGTCAGTGAAGAAATACATCGCCCCGACATCGACGCCGGCGCCAAGCGAAAAAAGGGAATCGATATTCTCGTAAACCAATTTGACTGACGCCCCCAAAGCGATCTCGTTGATGAAAAAACCCTTGCCGACGCTAAGGTCGATGAAATTTGTGGAAAAGGTCCCATACTCGTTGCCCAGAGCGTCGGTCTTTTTAATGCTTCCGCTGTAAAAATATTTGACACCAACACCGACCTGGTTTGTCTCATAGCCCAGGTAACCAAAATGGGTGCCGGCGATATAGCCAAGGTATGATGCCGAATAAAACGGTACCGAAGATATACTCAGCCCCGCCGGATTATAATTGACGGAGTAGCCATCCGCGGCCATCGCATAACCCATACACGCGCGACCCGCAACCGGGTCGACCTGCAGATATTCGAAACCCGTTGAGGCGATCAAAAAAATGATAAGCATTGAACCTCCACTTATATTAAGTATATTAAACGCTTCATGAAAGTCAAGAGGTGCCTATGCGATGCGTCATGATAAAAATAAGGCAATCCCGGAAATTTATGGGATCAGATTTCTGTATTCTACATCAACATTGAAATAAGCCAGATGTTATATAGACTGAGACCATGGCTGGAGCGTTAAAGATTCGGGTCCCCGGCGTTTATTGTCATCGTTGAGAAGTTGTGAAAAGAAAAGTAATGACTGAATGAAAAAGCGCAAACTTGTTCTGATTAATCCGGTTAATCCGGCGCGCGGGCATTGCCGTTGTGGGTGCCTTTATCTTTGGTCTTGATAGCGATACGCCGGATATGCTGCGAAGACGCGCCAGTTACGTGATACGAAGCGGAGTTGACGTAATGCAAACGACTTATCTTACGCCCCTTCCTGGCACGCGGCTATTTGATCGTTTCCGTAAAGAAAACAGGCTGCGCTATGGTGATTTCCCGAAAGATTGGGAACACTACGATATGACCGAAGTGCTTTTCCGACCAAAAGGGATGGAGCCAAACAGGCTCGTAGAGATAATGCGAACGCTCAACCAGCAAATGTATTCCTGGCCGGTAATACTTTATAAGGCCATGTCAACCTTATTCCAGACACGTGATCCTGTTGCGACTGTTTTTGCATTTTATTCCAATATGAATTATGGGGGCGTCTGGCGGGGGAAAAGCATGGTAAGGCAATTACGGGGAGATGAAGAATTTCTTATCGACATTATCGTAGTCATATTGTAAAACGATTAGAGAATTTCAAGATATTGGGTGGTAACATGGGAGGCAGAATATCATGATGCATCTTTTTATCGGTACCAACCGACGTTAATTAATTCCCCCGAACATTATCTTGTCGTCTGGAGCGAATGGCGTGGCGAATACTTCGACATCTATGGAAATATCGATATTGAACCAACCGAGGTTGAGGAATTGCCGGACAATCCTCTGTGTCATTGCACATCGCTTGCGCCCACCATATCTCATGGGCAGTGTCGGCTTCGTTACTGCATAGACCGCGAGACCAGAACGCGGATATCGCTCTATGATGCCAGCGGTCGGCGTATCTATCCTTTGTTGGATGCGCTGCAAAAACCGGGGGAGTATGACATTGATATTCCCACACATTCCCTGGCGATTGGCGTCTACTTCATCCACATCAAAACCGACGCGGGCGTTGCTGCCAGGAAACTGACGATCATAAAATAACATATGATGGAAATGGGAAACCAGCCTTAACGACCAGAAAATCTATCTTATCGCGCCAATACCAATCTGCTGGTTCCGGATCCGTAATCGGCTGTGAGTTTAACGAAATAGACGCCGGCGGGGACCGAACGGCCATTCTGGTCTGTGCCAGACCAGATGACCGCCGACCGTAGACCGTAATCCGTAGACCGCGAGGACACATCGAAGGATTTCACTATTTGACCTGATACATTATAAATCAACAATTTTGCCATTTGCGGATTACCGACTACGGCATACGTTATTTGCACGGTTCCTTTGGAAGGATTGGGCTTGATGCTGATGTAGTGGGTTTCTTTGCACTTGTTCACCGGTTTATTTTCTGAAACCGCGACGAGATCGTTGTTGATCATGACGATATCGCCACCGCGGCCCATGGCGTTGCCGTGGATGTGCTTGCCACATGCCGTCGCATAAAGGCCGTCGTTGCCGATATCGACGGAAAACATCGATCCCGGCATATCCACCGTGTAGTACACGCACGGGACATTATCACGTTGGAATATATGGATCTCCGGGTTTAGATTGCTGGCATCACCCCAACTGCCGACCACAAAATATTTGCCGTCATCCGTAATATCAACATCACCAGCGATCTCCTGGTATGTGCCGTTTGAGACGACATAATCATGCGTCCAAAGCGGCGTCGAAGAGCTTTTATCATGGACCGCGACCTTGATCGTATTGAAGGACGTATTGTACCAGCAAGAGACGATCGTATTGCCGTCATTGGATATAGCAATACGGTTCACATACATACCGCCCGGATTCCAGGTCCAAAGCGATTGATAAGAAGAACCATTCCATTCACTGACTTGAAGCGTGGGCCAGCCATAGGCGATAAGGCTGCCATCACCGGAGATGTCAAGCGCGCTGTTGGAAAACCCCATGGAGATCTGGCTGCGTACGCTTAACAGATCACGGTCGAAAACGACAAGAGTCGCCAAGGCGATAAATGCAGCGAAACGACCGTCGGCATTTATCTTGATATAACGCGCAAATCCCAAACCCGTTGCCGGATAATCGATCAAGGGTGTGGATGAGTCGGCGTCGAAAAGCAGCAGGTGCGCATCGCTTCCTGATGGTCCGGCCAGGACAGCGATCGTGGATCCATCATCAGAAACCGCGATTGTTCGATCCGAGCCAGTGGTGAACCCGGCAATACTTGTCGACCAATCAGGAACACCGGTTCCCGGTCCAGTCCATTTATGGATATCGACACCGGCAATGGTCTTATCGACGGCAGCTAACGTAAAATTCGTATCACCAGCGTCAGTGTAAAATTCTGTCCCTGCATAGCCCCATTCAGGGTTACCGCCACCCGACAAGGCGAATAGTTGGGCTTCTTTCGGCGGGTTCAAGTAAGTGCCGGCAAAGACATGACCGTTTGCCGTATTGGACGTTGTTTGATATATGGCATCGGTCAGGTAGTGCGACCAGACGATGGAAGGACTGAGCAGGTTATATCCGCCGCCCAGACAGGGGAGCCCTGGTTTCTTAACGGTCGTCAAACCGTCTTGATCGTGTTCGAAAAAAGTCGCTTCCTGCTGAATCTCTGCTTTTGAAATACACCATGGTATCACATTGATAGTCAAGATCAAAAGAAAAATAATGGCATTACCTTTGAATGTGAATGGTTTCATATTTTCCTCCTCCTTTTATTTTTATTATAACATAAAACTGATGTTATAGTATAAGAACAAGAAACGAATTGTCAAGGTTCCATGCAACGTGCCTCCCGTTGTAATAATTTAGTGACTGGCGTGTGAGTGGTCACAGTAAACCTGTATATTATAGAAAGAAAATACCTGTTCAACAGGCACCTGATCCCCTATAGATTTTCTTGCGATCATCGCCCCGGCTCATGATATGGTATAGACAGTTTTCACTTTGTAATCGATAGGGGCGTGCCATATTCACACTATATTCTTTTTCCAGACTTTGTCAACTAATTTCTAATTTCGAGGGCTGACCCCATATCCTGACCCAAAAATGTTCAGGCTCGCGCTATACTTTTATGCGTGGGTATTGCAATGCAATAATAAAAATGTATAATATTATAATATATTATAAGCTTAAGCAAATAACATTAATCCCATACAAGGAGGCAATACATATGAGGTGCAAATTGAGCGCAACTATTTTTTTTATGACTTTTTTAGCGGTTTTCAATTCCGGGAAAGCTGATGTTCAGCACCAGGATCACGGGCTTTTGAGCATGTCATCGCGGATTTTAAGCTACCAGGGGTATGTGACGGATTCATTAGGAGTACCCGTTAATAATGATTCGCTGGTCACGACATTCGCAATCTACGATTCGCTTACCGGCGGTCATTTATTATGGGTGGAAACCCAGAATATTGATATTAAACACGGTATCTTCCATGCGATTTTGGGGTTAGTCAGTTCCCTGCCTGATACCCTTTTCCAAAAAGGTACAACCTATGGATTGCAGATGACGATCGATGGCCAGTCCCTCGCCACCCGGACCAGAGTTAATTCCGTGAGCTATGCCTTGAGTGCGATCACCGCCGATACCGCCAATTACGCGGTTCAGGCCGATGATGATGACTGGTACCGCGGTTCTTCCTCCCAGGACAGTATCCTGTTCACGGTCCGGCCCCTCGGTATCGCCAAGGGCGCATCGAACAACATACTGTACGGCACGGCCCGTTATACCCACACGAATCTCGGCGCTGCCTGCACCACGGGTATCAGCGGATACAACTATCCCTATGTCACGGTGACCGGCGGTTTCCGCAATATCGCGGGCGACACGGCGGCGACGATATCCGGCGGTTATCGCAACCAAGCCCTGGGCCGATATTCGACGGTCACCGGCGGCGGCTACCATTATGCGGATGGAGATTATTCGGTGATTATGGGCGGCGACGGAGATACGGTCAACGCAACTTATGGGGGTGTCTTATCCGGATATTCCAACCGGGCCGGTGATTCACCGCTCGACACGTGCGCGGTAGTGGCCGGCGGTCTCGATAATTCGGCTTGGGAAAAATTTTCCTGGATCGGCGGCGGCCGGTCAAATACCGCCCTCAACTTTTACGCTACCGTGCCCGGGGGCTACGCTAATTCCGCTTGGGGCCAGTTCTCGACCGTTGCCGGAGGCCAAAATAATTTAGCCTTCCAACATTTTTCCACGATCTTTGGCGGTTTCGGCGATACCGTCCGATCCGTTTACGGCGGAATTATCGGCGGACAGTCGAACCTCGCGGGTCAGTCGGCGGTCGACACATCCGCGATCTGCATGGGCGGTTATAATAATTCGGCTCTGTTTCTGTATTCCTTCATCGGTGGCGGCCGCGATAACTGGACCAACGACATCTACGCCACGGTCATCGGCGGCTACGGCAACCAGGCGATCGACAATTACACGACCATCATCGGCGGCTACAACAATGCGGCCAACGCCGATTACGCCGCGGTTGGCGGCGGTATCAACAACTCGGCGACCGCCAACTATTCAACCATCATCGGCGGTTATGCCAATGCCGCCACCGGGCTGTATTCAAGCGTGGCCGGCGGATACCTTGACACCGTGGCCGGCGCTTATGGTTTTGCCGCCGGCAATAGTTCCGTCGTGCCCAGCGCCTATACGAATTCCACGGCGTTCAACGGCCAGACCGTGACCGCGACCGGTGAAACCCATGTCGGTATCCTATCCAAGGCCGGCGGCACATTCACCATCGACCATCCGCTCGATCCGGATACCAAGATACTCAATCATTATTTCGTTGAATCGCCGGACATGACTACCATGTACCGCGGTACCGCGGTTCTCGACCAGAACGGTCAAGCCGAGATCTTTCTCCCCGTATATTTCGATATCTTGAACCGTCGTCCACTGATCCAAATATCCGCGTCCGGTGCCGGCGACGCTTATATTTTGGAGAAGGTCAGCGGCAACCGTTTTATGATCGGCGGTACGCCGGGCGCCGAAGTGTCCTGGATCGTGACCGGACAGCGTCGGGACCCGACGGCGGAAATAACCAGGGTCATGATGCCGGTGGAACAGGTCAAGGAAGGCGATCTTGCCGGTCATTATCTGGACGACGATCTGCTGAGAGCCACCCGGAGTAAACTTATCAAAATGGGTGTGGTTGATCGTTTTAAATACCGATCCGAAACCAGTTCCGAAGTGAAAAGCGGGGGGAGGTAGTTATGCGGCTATCATTATTTTTCATAACGCTCTTAATCCTCGGATCGGGTTTGAGTCAGCCCGTATATCGGCAAACTGACGGCATATTGATCGCGCCCAGGATCCTCAATTATCAGGGCTTTATGACTGACACGCTGGGTAACCAATTTACTGGCGAAGCGACGGTAAAGGCTTCGATCTGCGATTCCATCGTTGTGGGTCGGACACTCTGGACCGAAGTGATCACCAACGTTCCCATCGACCACGGAACATTCAACGTTGTCCTGGGAAACGTGACACCGATCCCGGACAGCGTGTTCAACCAGGCACTGAACCGTTGGCTGGAAGTGAGCGTCAACAGTTATACATTCGCGCCGCGCACCCAGATCACCGCCACCGCCGGCGCGTTTGAAGCGCTGTGGAGCAAAACCGCGGATTATGCCCTGGCCGGTCCGCCCGATCTCGATTGGGTTGTCGGCACCGGAAATTTGGACAGCACTCTGCTGACGGGTAACCGTCTGGGTATAAGCCGCGGCGGCGTGGGTAACGTGCTGTATGACACGTACCGCCACACGCATCTAAACCTCGGCACCGCCTGCACCACTGGCGTCAACGGAGAAAACAATACGTATATAACCGTCGCCGGCGGTTATCGGAACTCGGCCGATTCAAACGGCGCCACCGTGGCCGGCGGCACCCGCAATCACGCGGGCCAATATTTTACGTTTATCGGCGGCGGGTATGAGAATGCCGTACACGGTTATTTTGGAGTGGCGGCGGGCGGAAAGAACAATACCGTATTCAGTGACTACGGCGGGATTCTTTCCGGAACCGGGAATGTCACCGGCGAATTTCATTCGGCCGGTTACCGGGATACGTGCGCAGTCGTGCTCGGCGGCGTGAATAACAATGCGATGAGCGCTTACACGTTCGTCGGCAACGGGAACGGCAATAGCATAGAATGGTTGAGCACCATACTCAACGGCCGGAACAACACTTATAATAGCCGTTTTCTCAAGGCGGTAGCGATTAACGGAGAATCCAATTTTTTCGGCGGTTGGAATGAATACTGTTTGATGAACGGCAGATTCAACGGCATTATTTCCGATTATAATTGCATCGCGGGCGGACTGTACGATACGGTCGGTTATTACAACATGGGCGGTTCGTTTAGTTTTAATTCGCTTATCGTCGGCGGCGACCACAACTGGATCATGGGCAATTATAATTTTATCGGCAATGGTAAAAATAATGACGTTAGAGTTGGCTTTGATTATGACAGTGATTACAATGCGATCGGCGGCGGCTCGGACAACCTTGCCGATCAGGATCCCTATACTGCCATTGCCGGCGGAATGGATAACGCGGTCAATGAACATGGTAACGTGATCGGCGGGAATGGTAACGATGCTTATAATATAAGCTCGGTCGGCGGCGGGTATGGTAATCATTGCTATCTCGCAAGCTCGGTCGTCGGCGGTTATCAAAATACAGCGCGCTACTACAGTTTTGCGGCGAACAACCAATCAACGGCTGGCTTGAACTATGCCGATTCTATAAATAATGTCGCCGCTTTCAATGGTCAGACCGTCCCCGTTGACGGCGCGACCGGCGTCGGCATCATCGCCAAAGGCTCGGGCGCATTTTCTATCGACCATCCCCTTGATCCCGAGCATAAAATCCTCAATCATTATTTTGCCGAGTCGCCCGAGATGGTGCTCATGTACCGGGGTGTAGCCAAGATTGGAGTTAACGGTCAGGTCGAAGTGCGTTTGCCGGATTATTTCGCGAAGTTGAACAAAAATCCCGCGGTCAAACTGACCGGCGTCGGCACATCGGACGTCCACCTTAAGGAAAAAATTAAGGAAAACCGGTTTGTGATCAGCGGCTCCGCGGGTGTCGAGGTCCACTGGCTGGTGACCGGGGACCGTAGGGATCCTTCAGCCGAGATCGTTCGGATATTAAAACCGGTGGAACAGGAAAAGGGTAAGGCCCTGGCCGGCCGGTCCATGGACGACAATTTTCTGCTGAGCAGCCTGCCGCAATTGGAACGAATGGGTAAGGCTGGCGCGTTCAATTTCCGCAATCCGGTCAATAAAAAAAAGTACGAGGACATGAAACATTCCCTTGAGGAAGCAAAGACCGGAGAATCAAGTGCGGTCGAGGGGAGGCAGCCATGATCCGGAATATTATATCAATTATAATCCTCTGCGCAGTATTGGCGGCAGGGCAATCCATTAGCGCGGATACCGTATACCGGAATATCCCTGGACTCCTGAATTTCCAAGGTTATCTGACGGATGACCGTGATATTCCGGTTACCCATATCCTGTCAATGGTTTTCTCCATCTACCCGGCGTCTTCGGGCGGTACTCCGTTGTGGTCGGAAACTCACCCCAGCGAGAACGTCGTAAAGGGCATATTCCGGACCACGCTCGGCGCCATAACGCCGATACCGGTCAGCGTCTTTTCCGGCGGCATTGACCGCTGGGTGCAGGTTCAGGTTGACGGTACTATAATGACACCCCGGACCCGGCTGACCGCGGCACCGTATGTCTTTCATGCCGTGAACGCCGATACCGCGCTGTACGGCTACAATTCCGCCAGCGACGGCGACTGGGTCCGCGGTACGCCGGACAGCGTATTGTTCACGGTCCGCCAGTGGGGTTTAAGCCGGGGCGGGTCGAGCAATATGCTCTGGGGGACCCAGCAGAAAACGCACGTTAACTTCGGTATCGCCTGCACGACCGGCGTGAACGGCGTAAACTACGTGGGCGACGTAGTCGTGGGCGGATACCAGAACCTCGCCGGCGCTTACGGTTCCTACGCGACGGTCGCGGGCGGGGCGTACAATCACGCGACCGGTGGTTATACGACGATCGGCGGAGGATATAGCAATGAAATTCCTGATTATTGGAGCACCATCGCCGGCGGATATAATAATGCGGTAAACAGCCGGGGTGGAGGCATCCTGGCCGGTTACGGCAATCTCGCTGGAGCGACCGGATTGGATTCGGCCGCGGTCGTGGTCGGCGGACGTACGAATTCCGCCCTCGGGAAATATTCCTTCGTCGGCGGCGGGCGGCGCAATACCGCGAGCGGGGATTATGCGGTCGTGGTCGGCGGGGGAGACAATACCGCGGCTGGAAATTATGCCGCGGTCTGCGGCGGCGACAGCAACCAGGCACTCACCGATTATTCCGTGATCGGCGGCGGATCCGGAGACACGATCCGGGCGCTCTGGGGAACGATTCTGTACGGTTTCTCGAATCTCGCCGGCGATCAGCTGACCGATACCTGTGCTTTGATCGGCGGCGGCAGGGATAACCAAGCTTTGGCCAAATTCACCTTTATCGGCGCCGGTATGGGTAACATAGCGACTGCACTGTACGCGACTATCATCGGCGGACAGAATAACCAGGCGAGCAATACCTATGCCGCGATCGGCGGGGGTTTGTACAACCGGGCGACCGGTACCTATGCTGTCATCGCCGGAGGTGATTCGAACCTAGCCAGCGCGTCTTATTCCGCGGTCGGCGGCGGACGCCGTAACCAGGCTACGGGCGTTTATTCCGCGGTCGCCGGCGGTGACCGGTGCCTGTCCGCCGGGTCGTACGCTTTTACCGCCTGTTCATTGTCGACGGTTTCGTCATCCTATTCCAACAGCGTCGCATTCAACGGGCAGGCTACCACGGCATCCAACC
>DASVHD010000017.1 GCA_036382775.1 bacterium
GGTCCAGCCCGACGGTATGCTGCCGCTGGCTTCAAAATTCTGCTCCAGTAAGGTATCCAAAACATAGCCGACAGACAATAATAATACACTATCGCCCTGCACGTGCGTTCCATTGAACGCGTTGAAACCAAACTGCGCGCCGGTCGTCTGGTACCAGGAACAGGTGCTCTCAGGCAGGCTCGTGCCGATCGTCAATGACCGGGCTTCAGTATAGTTGGTCCAGAAACCCGATCCCGCCGGATCCGCACATTTCACTTTCCACCAGTAGGTTGAACCATCTGGCAACGACGCGGGAAACACAAAATCCACCGTATTCCCGCTGGGGTAAGTCGCGGTCGTGGAACTATCCGGTGATGCAAACCCGGGATCAGTATCCCACATTACCCGGTACTGGATCTGGTCGCCATTCGGGTCAGTCGACATAAAGCTCAATGTCGGCTGTACCGTAGGCAAACGCGCAAAATCAAGGGGTTTGATGATCGTTGGGATCGCCGGCATCGTGCCTGAACCATATGGCTTTATCAGGATCGACAATGCAGCGATCTCGGCTTTTGTCCCTTCAGTGCAAAAAGCATTATTGTTGTAACCGGCACCGATCGTGTCGCTCGTCATGTGGTAATGAGGATTAGTAGGCCAGTAGTCTTCGATCGTGCAGATACCGGGATACCCGTGATCATAAAACGGTTGTATGTCGGATGGCACCGAACTCACTTGATGTCTGTCCGTCAAGAGTGTCGTGTAGGTATCGGCACATGCGATAAAGAAATTAGCGAAAGACAAATTGGATGAGTTGTGTAAAACCTCAAGGCTCTCCGGCAGGTAATCGGAATACGCGATCATATCGCCGTTCAGCACGCCCAGGATCACATCATTGCGCGCGTCAGCCTGACCTGCGTAATACTCGCTCCCGTATAGCCCGAATTCCTCGCCGGTGAACGCGATATATACCGCGGTATATTCGAACAGATAGTCCTTCATCACCCGTGCCGCCTCGATCGCCGCGACCGTTCCGCTACCATTGTCGTCCGCACCGGGCGCGATGTTCGGCGCCTGGTCTGATGTCGCATCGAGGTGCCCGTCAATGACTGCGTATATGCTGTCAGGGTATATTACCCCGCGCTTTATTCCAATCACGTTCGGCGCATGTCCGCCGGTGTGATATTCTAAGTAGACCGTGTCGCAGCCGTAAGCGGTGAATTTACTCGCGACCCAGTTGGCGGCGGCGTCGCAGGAATCGTGAGTTGAGTACCTGGTGCGGAACTTCTGCAGCCGCAGCACGAAACTAAGGATCGTATCGGCACTCACATCCGCAACGATCTGCTGGACAATGGGATCGACGCATACTGATGGCAAAGAATACCCCTTGGGCGTTGCGACCGGTTTCAGGAACATCTTCGCAAGTTCGACTCTTTGCCTGGTCAGATCTTCGAGCATCCCGGGAAACAGGCGCACCACATGGGCAGGACCGTCGGTTGTCAGGACATCGCCGTATCTGGTGAGGTCAACCATATGCACAGGATCGTACACGACGTAGAGTTCATGCTGCGCCGGATCTCTATCCAGGACATGAACCCTGTACGCAGACAGTTTCGATAATCCGTCATTGCTTGTCAGCACCAGCGCGCAATGATCGAGAACCCTGACTACGGTCAGTCCCTGCTTTACCAAAGCGGTCAGGTCCTCATGCGCCATGTCGATCCGGACCAGATCGGTCTGGGCCGCAGCAAGTGCCATGACGATGGTCACGCTTGCGATTATAACTAATTTCTTTATCTTGATCATTAGCATCTCCTTTTCTCTTTTATTCTTATGTTTGTTCCAATCGTGTCTTATTTTATCAACACAACGCGGCTTGTCAATATCACGCCGGCGGCGTCAAGCCGCACAAAATATACGCCGGAAGGCAGCGAACGGCCCAAGTCGTCGGTTCCGTTCCACTCCACAGAAGCAGGTAGTATGGAGTAGGTAGTAGGTAGCTTAAAGGATTTGACCATCCTGCCTGCCGCATCAAAGATCCGTAACTGCGCAGCCTTGTCCTTAGTGCTTAGTGCATAGTGAATAGTGATCCGTTTCGAGGACGGATTCGGTGTCAGTTCCAGATATGCTGAGAGTTGTTCTTCAACCGGCTTGCCGGTTTCCGATACGCCGACGATCACGACATTGAGTTTTTCCAAGCACGAATAATCGCCCCAGCCCCATGCCGCATTGTATCCCCGCACGTAAAAATAATACTCGCCTGACGGATGCGCGGTGAAAGCGTACACCGTGTCGGTAATGCTCGAGGAGACGACGCTCACCGTGCCGAACAGGCAGCTTGGTTTAATGTCATCTACATAGAACCCGCCGTTGTTCACCGAACCATCGGTCATGGAGCGCAATCTAATGTATACCGATTTGCCCGCCCAGCTCGCCAGTGAGAAAGCCTTCCTCGTCCAGGTCGTCTGTGTCCCGGTAAATCTCATGGTGTCGAGATTGAACCATTCCTTGGTATTCTCAGAAGCCTCCACGACCGCAGCATCATAATTGTTCTCCAAATTATAATAACACCAGAACGTAACCGAATCCCCTGATCCGACCAGGTAGGGATGTAATGACCGGACCGCGGTATTTGTGTCCGCTGAATTCCCCGACCAGAAACTGTGCGTGGCAGAATGAGACTGCGTTGTTGATAATGTAAACCCCTGCAAAACCCACCTGCCTGTACCCGACTCCAGGCTGTCTATGATCACCGTCGGGTTCGAGAGTTCCACGAGCTCCCACTGGATGGGATTATTGTCGTACGTGTTCTTCGGATGCCAGCGTATCGTAAAATTTTGCGCTACTGTATCCAGCGGGTAAATGAACGGCGGCGGGACCATGCCGTCAGCGACGAGGATAAGCGAATCCGCGTATCCAGCCAGGTACTTTGCCGCCTTGAAAACCTGGCGCGAGACAAAGTCCAGGTCGCCCACGGGTTGATAGAACGATGTCCCGATCTCTGAACCGAAAAACAGACACGACAGCCCGTTGACATAATGATTGTAGCCGTATGTCCAGTCCCTGATATTCCCGCAGGTTGGATAAGGATTGCCGTAAGCCTGGCCGGGCGTGTACGTGCCGCCGCCAAGCCGTTGCATCAAACCGGCCATGTAACTGCCTTTTTGCTGATATAGCGTTGCATCAGGGGTACCCGCGGCCTTGTACCCCCATGCCCACATAACCTGTTCGCCATAGCTGTGTAAAGAAAATCCGGTGGTGATGTTATGGCTCCTTATATAATTCGACCACGCGCGCACCTCATCGCCGGAAAAAGCGTACGCCCCGCAAAATGTTTCGTCACCCGGATAATGGCTTCCCTGGCTTTCGTCGACCGCGCCCCAATACCCTGCAACCTCGTCGTTGCAGCCGCCGCCATAATTACGGTTACAGTCGTTCCCGATCTGGCCGCCGAAGGGTTCGCGGTTCAAGCGCCAGCCGCCCTGATAATTATTCCAGTCATACACGTAGCCGTCGACATTGATCAAGGGATAAACATAGATCTGCGTCGTATTTATGATCTCGCTGATCACTGGGATACCGGCATACGAGCGCAGCATTGAATCGGCAAAGAACAAGCAGGCCTGGGGCGTTCCCCACTCGCGCGCATGATGACAGCCGTCAAGCGAAAAATTAGGTTCGAATTCATCGATATTCACGTTGTCCGAAATCTTCACGCCGTAGATCCATCTGCCTTCGCATGTTTTGATCGACAAGGAGTCCAGTCTGCAGATGCTCGGGTAATTGTTCGCCAGGTGCCTGAGCGAATCATTGATCTGCGTGTAATTAAGGTACGAACCCATCATCTTTTCCTTTTCCAGCGCCAGGCTCTGGATGGTCACTTCGTACGGCAACCCGGATGTAATCACGTTATCCATCATATCCCGGTCGACCACGACATCGAACCACTCTCCCGACCGTCCAGCTGCGATATCTAGCGGCTTTTTTGATATTCTCTGAAGGTCCTGCCACTGCGTGGCATATATCCTGACCACCATGTCGCCCGCGCCGTACAGAACGGCGGTTGCCAACAGGAATTGCATGATCATAAAAACGGCATACTTTTTCATGGTACAACCTCCTTTAAAGCATTTCATTTCATCCATATGACCTTTTCAATGTTCACACAGAGATCACTTTTTACCTTGATAAAATAGATCCCCTGAGCCAATTCCGGGCAGTGAACGAGCAGTTCGCCATGACCGCTGACAACTCCTTGATCACGCAGGTAAACGGCCCGACCGGTAATATCATATAAGGTTATTGATAAATGCTGCGGCGTGTCGTAATTATAATATAGTTTAAAAGGTTGTTGTCGGGCGATCAACGGAACGATCTTGATGCTGGAAGCAAGTGGTTTTCGCTTTGCGTATTCAGCAACGCGCGTCCACGTCCAGTAGCGTTCATAAGCGGTGTCCGCGTGCGCGCACAGGTCGTTCAGATCATGTCCTCCGATAACCGCAAAGGCCGCGATACACGCCCCGCCCGGCAGCAGCGTGAATGGACCGGTGGAATTGCAGGTCGACCAGTCGTACTCGCGGTTGGACGCTGGGATATGCACCGTGCCGTCCATGAAAAGCATCTGGCAGCTGTCCGGCAGACCGCCATAAGGATAAATATACGTGTCGTGGTCGATAAGGGAAATATTCCGCGCTGGTATTGAACGGGGAGGATCCAGGATCGCGACGCCGACAAATATTGACGACCGCCACATGCAGGTAAGATTGCGCGTCGTATCGATCGCACCCTGGTTGCTCATATAATTACCGATATCCCAATCAGCAAAAAGCGCGGCGTACAAGCTGTCGTTGCTTGCGGTGCCTTCATTTTCCAGCACATACTTTATAATAATGAAATCTTGCGCTGCCTCATCACCCCATGCCCATGAATATTGTTCGCAAACCAGGTCACGGGGAAAGGGATGGCCCGAATCATCATACCTTGCCGTGCAGTATTCATCAAGATCCCTGGGTCCGGGCTCGAACATCCTTATCCGGCCGTCGGGAACAGTACTGGTGTTCCAGTCCTGATCATCAGTCTGGCTCTGCTCATAATAACGGTCCACGCAATAAGCCGCGTTCGAACCGGCCGCGAAACATCCGTAATAAAGATGATTCGTGCTTGATGAAGGATAATGGAACCCCAAACCCTGGGTTTGATCTGACCCCATGAATCCCAGTGTACCGTAGCGCGTCATGGTCAGCCGGCTCTCGCCGGCATCATGCGTGGCAAAGTCCAGGCTTGCGGCACCGATCACGATCGGAACCGCGATAAATGACGAATAACCTTCGGCCGTGGTCACGTGAACGCATAGATCGATCTCAGTGCCGGGAGGCGTGGACACGCTGGCCGCGACCAAATAGGGATCCAGCGCATTGCTTCCCGATGAATCGACCGCGATATCAGGGAATACGCCCAGGGAATCGCTGACCGTAATATACCCGCTGGCATCGCTAAGCACTGAAGAAACCGTGCATGCGTCAAGACCGCCGGCGTTTTTCAATGTCACGAACATGTTCGCTGTTTCGCCGGGATCCAGGATACCGTTGTTGTTACCACCCGCAACGGCATACTCGCAGTATACCAGCTGGGGAGCATGGACCGGGATCGAAAATACCGACGACCAGGTTGAATCAATATCATCCCGGCACATGAGGGTACAGACCACGGCATGGCCATTGACGGCCGATCCGGCAAGCGTAAGATCAAAGCCATCCGTTCCGGTGAAAGCCGAATCGTCCGGCGGCACATCGCCGAACGACTTTACACTGTCGCTTATCCAGACCAGCGGGTCCGCGGTCCGTAGAGTTCCGGTAATGCCGCTGCCCGATTGCGGTCCGATATTTTTTATCCACAGCGGGATCCCGATAGTCTCTCCTGGATTCAACTCGCCATTGTTGTTGCCGGCGGCATCGTCAACAGAGCTTTTCAGGTACTGCAAATATGCGCCTTCCGGCGCGAGGATCCTGATCGTTCCCTCGTAAGGGATACGATCCTTCCCGGTCACGGTTACATATACGAAACCGGGGCTATTGAAGAACAGGCTAAAATGGGCTTGTCCAGATATATCGGTGAGATCCCGGGCATGGAGCGCAGACGTTCCATGGATACCGACCAAAGCATTGGCGACCGGCGTTCCCATGGCGGTCACCGTGACATTAAAGGTCTGAGATCCCATCGGCAGGTTTGCCGGATGCGTTACTGAAAGGCTTTCCGGAATGCTCTCCCACATGGGCAGAACCGGATCCCCGAGCAGGTTCAGGCTGTAACCGCAATAACGGTACATATCATTGCTGAGTATATCATTCCTGAAATGATCCTTGCTTCGTGCAAGGCATCTTCCGGTCTCAAGCGTATCTTGATTAAAGAAAAAACTCAGGAATTTCACATCCAGGTTTTCAGAGGGACCCATGACCGGCGGTGTTCCCCAGCCGTTTCGCACGTTCACGACCGCGGCCACGCACGCGCCGGGATACTTGTTTATAAGCGATTCCGCCAGACAGTCATATTCATCAAAATCGCCAACATAACCGGCGATAGAATTCAGCAGGTCATACCGCGGACCGTTGGCGAGCGACGCAACCTGGTTTATATGCAGTATGTCACTGCCAATGTCAGTATAAAAACCGTTCTGGTCCCCGGTGGCCGCGATGTGGCAGACCTGATAACCGGAGCTCAGGGAATCTGGTGTGAGCGTGCTGAGTTGATCCTCAAGCCGGCTGTCCTGCCATACTTCGGGCGTCGTATCGGCGATCGTGTTATTGACCACGCGACCGTGGTAATCGTACGCCGGGAACAACATCACCGAAGGCAGAAGCATCTTTTGCAGATATTCGCCCGGCGGATCACGTTCGAACTGGTAGAGTTTCGAAAAGAAGTCCGCGACGTTGATCGCGCTCCCGGCTGGGATCCTGCCCACGAAAACATCAGAGAACAGATCGACGCTGTCGCCGGAAAATTCACCGTATTGATGGTTCCCATTGGCATCCCATGTCCCGTCAAGATCGGCATAATACAGATCAGCGGCCAGGTACGGATCGCCTTGATAAGGCAGATACGCTTCACGGACCGGCACTATATCGGCATCGCCGCCCAGCACGACCCATATTAGTCCCCGCGTTTCGTGGAATTCTTTCAAGAAATTCCTGATCCTTTCCTGGTCGTCATAACCATCGTAATTCTCATGGATCCATTCGATGTCGATCACAGCGGTCCGCCATCCCTGGCGCGATCTCCAATCAGCCAATGATGAATACCCGGGCGAAAGCGAAGCGGATGTTATTATGACGTATTCAATGTCATCCTCCCTTTCTTGCCGCACTGCTGGAGCAAAACGCTGGACGTCCTCAGGATTGACTACAAGATCGCTTACGTCCCGTAAAAATACCGCGAACTGCGCTGGCGTCATATAACGTGCAGTGCGCTGCCGCCTGGACTGCCCGTACACAACCGAGACCGTCAATGCACGGGTGAAAATGACCTTCCCGGATGCGGGGTTGTAACGAATCGGATACAGGTCGATCCCCGCTATTTGAAAACCCGACTTCATGCCTGAAGAACAAACCGTTAGGCTATTTTCAGGATATAGAGCATCTCTTCCATAGATCGCGGCATCTGGACCGATAAATTTTGAGTTTGAAGGATCCGAAAAAGGAACCGGCATCTGCCCGGGATGAATATTAAACGATCCCGGTAGAACAGTATCATCTTTATCTTTGACCGTTATGTCCAGCACATCACTATTATAAGGTATAACAAAATACACGGATCTTTTTGGCAGTAACGGACTTCCAGGTTCAATCACGAAGCTTCCCGGCTCCCAGGTTATAATGTCATAACCATTTTGCCCTGAGAACGCAATATCCTGTTCATTGAACGTGAATGTTTTTTGAATCACTCCTGCCATTACGTGAATGACAAGCAATACGGTCATCGCGCTTACTTTAATCATTCAATTTGCTCTCTCCTATGTCACTTTGTTTAAAGAACAAAGGAACGTCCTCTCCCCCTTGAATTTTCATCCAAGGGGGAGAGGAAAAGTGCGTAGATTTACAAGATTACCTGAGAAGTATGGCCTTTTCTATTACTTCCTGCCCGTCAGATTCCCCTACGGGACCTACGGCCAGCCGGATAAAGTAAACACCGGCGGGGACCGAACGGCCCACGTCGTCTGAACCATCCCAGACGACCTGGTTAACTGGTTGAATTCCGCCATGCTGATTGGCGGATAAATGGTTAAATAACTTAACCAATCGACCCGCCGCATCGAAGATCTTTAGCTCGGCCTTCTGCGCATCCGGCCCGACGCTATACGCGATCTGCAAGCGGCCATTGAACGGATTCGGCATCAACGACAAGCCAAATACCACACTGCCGCCCGCCGTCTGCTCTGCCACAGCGATCAACCGGTGCAGGTTG
>DASVHD010000018.1 GCA_036382775.1 bacterium
TAACTCACAAACTTGGCCAGCTGCTTCTTCTCCAAGGCCTTGGTGATCGCCGAGGTCAACGCCGTCTTGCCATGATCCACGTGACCAATCGTCCCGATGTTCACATGCGGCTTGTTACGATCAAACTTTGCCTTTGCCATAAATTCTCCTTCGTTGCTCGCGCAACAGTTCCCGCGCTGCTATTTCCGTCATGCGCAGCCTGGAGCCGGAATCGAACCGGCGGCCTCCTCCTTACCAAGGAGGTGCTCTAACCGACTGAGCTATCCAGGCACATTATGTGCGGGATTGGTACCCAGGGAAGTATATAATATTCGCTTATAAACTACCCAAATACCTAAAGCATTATCGTTAATTTTTAATAAATATTTATTTACGTAAAACAACAATAGACTACAATTATATTTAAAACTTGCTAAATGTCAATAGTCAAGTTCAACAATATCGGTAATATGCCGATAATGGGTGGAAAAAGGGTATTGACAATCTATGGATAGTGCGTATATTATTAGTATATACTGAAGATCATTTTTAAAGTTCGTTTTGGTGGGAAAATATTCAAAAACCTGCAAGGAGGTTTTATGAGGAGACATATAGTCGTTCTATTCCTGGCGCTTGCGGGAATAAACAGTCTGTTTGCGGCAGCGGTTTCAACACCCGAGATGAGGGTGCTGCAGGATAAGGGTTCAAGTGTTACCGTTGAGATCGTTTTGAATGGTTACGACACCGAGACCATTGATATCAACGGCAAACCCTGCACGCAGATCAGAGTTCCCGGTTTGGTCAATTACCTGCAAAAGGGTTATCCCGAATTACCGGTAATAAACCGCAATGTAATAATTCCTGATGAAGGTGCGATGGCATGCCGGATCATATCAGCCGATTATGAAACAAAAGTGGTAGGAACGATCGTGCCGTCAAAAGGTAATTTGTACCGTAATGTGGACCCGGCGACCGTACCTTATGAATTCGGTAAAATATATGAGGAAGACACTTGGTGGCCGACGAACGCAGCTGAAATTTCCAAACCTTTTATCATGAGGGATTACCGGGGTGTTTCGGTCTGTTTTAATCCATTCATGTACAATCCCGTACGCGGTGAATTGAAGATCGCTAAAAGGATCGTGGTCGAGATCTATAAGAACGGTCCGGGCGGCGAAAATGTGATCAAAAAACAGCGCGGCGCGCTGCTGGATGAATTCGTGGATATTTACAGGAATCTATTCATAAATTTCAATGACTCACGATATGACTCGATCTCGGAACGACCGGGAAGGATGCTGATCATTACCGCGGACGCCTATAATGCCAACATGGCTAATTTCCTCAAATGGAAGAAGAGAAAGGGTATATTCACGAAGCTCGTTAATGTTTCAACTGTCGGGAATACCGCGGCCGCGATAAAAGCGCGCATCCAGGCAGAATATGATTCAACCGACCTGGCATGGGTATTGCTGGTCGGCGACGGCAATGAAGTTGTCCCCGCGGTCGGTACGATGGGTGCAGCCTCTGGCGCGGATTGCGACCCCGTATACACTTATCTGGCGGGCGGGGATTATTATCAGGACGCATTCATTTCCAGGATGAGCTCGCGCGGCGGTACAGCCCTCAATATCGACAAGCAGACCAGCCGTTCCATCCTGTACGAAACCACGCCGCAGATGGCTGGTACGTGGTACCGGACCGCGACCGGCATAGCCAGCAATCAATCCGGTGGCAGTCCTTCTTATGCGGATTCAACGCGCATGAACTTCCTCCGCGATTCGCTCAAAACCCCCAAATATTACTACACGCGGTTTGACACGAGTTATGATTCCTGGGGCACTGCGGCGTTGATCAAGAGCCATATCGAGACCGGGACCGGGTACATCAACTATATCGGGCACGGCAGCCAAACCTCATGGGTCAACGGCGGCGGATTTTCCAACAGCGACCTGGCATCTCTGAATAACCCCTGGAAACTGCCTTTTGTCGTATCGGTGGCTTGCGTGGTCGGCGATTTCGATGGCGGTGACTGTTTCTGTGAAGTGTCGGTTACATGCGGGGAAGTAGCCCAGCCCGACGGCTTCCTGGTGCACTGGGGTTCGACGATCAATCAATCCTGGGAACCTCCATGCTGGGGTCAGGCAGGAGCGGTCGGTCAGCTTACGCATAACCAAAAGAATACGTTCGGCGGCCTCTGTTTCAACGGCGCCAGCTACATGATAGAACATTATGGCGCGAGTGCTGCCGAAGGCGTTGAGATGGCGCAAACCTGGACAATTTTCGGGGATGCTTCGGTCCAGTGCCGGTCAAACCTCGTGGATAGTCTGGTCGTTACCCATAACCCGACGGTCAGCCCGGTCCCCATGAGCTTTTTGGTCAATGTAAAGGATAACGATAATGTGACGCCGATCCAGAACGCTTTAGTGTGCTGCTATATCTCAACCCAGAGTCCGGAGATGCACGCGACCGGGTGGACCGACGCGAGCGGGAACGCGACTATCAGCGTCAATCCCCTTAACGTGAACGATACTATGTGGGTTACCGTGACAAGGTACAATTATAAGCCTTATCAGGGTTTTGCCCTGGTCTTTGACGCCGGTATACCTGCAACACCGAGCATTGTAAAGCCCATGGATTTCGGAAGGATGCCTGATCTTAACCCGACGCTGACGTTCACGTCGACCGATCCGCAGAACCAGAATATCATCTATCGGGTACTGTGGGATACGGATCCGGCCTTTGCCAGTCCGGAAAGCTCGACCACGGCCAATTACGCGAGCGGGGCTGTGGTCGATTTCAATTTCCCGTCCAACCTGGCCAACGGTTTGACCTACTGGTGGAAGGTTAAATGCACGGATGTGGGTGGTTCCGGGTACTGGACGAGTTACACAACATCACGGTCGTTCACGGTCGATACTAGCCTTCCTGCCAATACCTGTTCCTGGTACCAGACCACCGCGGCGCAGTTCGGGTTCAACACGTTCAACAGTACCGTGATCCAGGGCGACAGCGTGGTTTTAGTAGCGGCTGGTTCTGTGGTCGTGGAGACGCTGCAGGTACAGCCCTTTGCCAGCGCCAGCATGCCTTCGGGCTGGACCGTGGTCAACGGCAACGGCGACGCCTATCAGTGGGTTGTTGGTACGACCTCGGACCTGGGTAGTTACACGCCGCCGGGCTATGGCAGTTACTACGCTTACTATTCGGATGACGATGCGGGCAGCGGGAATATCAGTAACAATGAAGAGCTGCTTTCGCCGAAGTGGTATGTGGGTGGTTTGACCGGCAGCGTGGTCATGGAGTACGGTTGGGGTTTCCAGGTA
>DASVHD010000019.1 GCA_036382775.1 bacterium
GGGACGGTATCGCCCCCTCTTCCACCTGTAAAGCCGGGAAGCGGGGATCGAATTCGTCACCCATGATCGCCGCGGTCTTAAGGAAAGCCACTTCCGCAGATGACAGTCTTTCAAGTCGTTCCCGGATCATGTCGCCAATCCGGTCCGGCACCTTTATGCGCGGATACGATTCTATGACACGCCATTTTTCGTGCTCGCTATCATAAAAAATAACGCCTTTTTCGAATAATGCAAACAAAAATTCTTTTAGAAACAACGGCAGGCCGCCGGTTTTATCCGCGATCCATTCGAAAAAATCGTAGTCAAGCGAATTCTGGAACAAGAGCTGGTTGACCTGGGATATTTCCTCTTCGTTCAACCGGTTCAGCGATCGCTTTTCTATCGGGGCTGGCCTAACTTGATCGAGCCATTGCTGCACTTCCGGTTGTTCCTGCCCGGCAAGTATCAAAAGCAACGGCATTGTCGAAATGTTCGGCAGCACATATTCAATTAAGGCACACCCATCCTCTCCTGAACGATCGAAATTGTCTATGATCAAAACAACCGGTGCAAGAGATGACAGATTATTGAGGAACTGGTAAAACATTTCTTTGATATCAGGCCGTTCGGCAGTAAGGTCCGCCGATTCCATATCAAACGGATAATAGATATCCAGCTCTGGGATCGACCGTTTGAATTCACGGTACATCGCCGGATCAATGATCCTGGTTATGATCCTCGAAGAATGGATGGCTCCGCGCAGGTAAACCCTTATCACTTCTGCTGCAATATCTCGTTGTTTTGATATGCCCGACTCGATATTTATCCGCAACGCGGTCATACCCTTTTTCAAATGCGCAAGGAATTCGCTGATCAGCCGCGATTTGCCGATCCCGGGTTCACCGGTGATCAACAGGCAGCACCCTTTATTGGAAAATGCCGAATCGGTTTTTTCGCCAAGTAAATCGATTGCCTTTTTTCTTCCGATAAAAGGCAAATCAATAGGGCTAGTGTTCTTCATGTCATTTATCATGAGGATATGACATCTTGCGAAATAACATGGTAAATTATCCTCTGTTTCAGTAAAAAATCAAGTACAATACGCGCATGTAGCCGCAGGCTTTAGCCTGCGATTACAAACGCGCACCTTAAAAGGTGCGGCTACAGTTTGATGGCTTTTCGTCAAGACGCAATTAAAAACATATCGCAACTTCTTCGGCGGAGTTGTAGCCGCAGGCTTTAGCCTGCGTAAAATTTAATATGATTGCTAAACATCGCGCAACCTGAAGGTTGCGACTACATGTACCCGATCAAATTTTGAACAATAAAAAAGTCGAGCGGTTGACACACCGGTAAAACTGACTAAAATATTTTAAAGGAGTCAACGCATATGATAGGAATTCTCGTCTTGATCGTATTCGCGATATTTATTATAGGATACAAATTTTACGGTGCATTCTTATCAAAACAAGCGCGTTTAACTAATGATAATCCAACCCCGGCGTGCCAGATGAACGACGGTATCGATTATGTTCCAGCAAAACCGCAGCTTTTATTGGGCCAGCATTTTTCGGCAATCGCCGCGGCTGGTCCGATCGTCGGCCCGATCCTCGCTTGCATATGGTTCGGATGGCTGCCCACCTTGCTCTGGATCGTGGTCGGCGCGATCTTCATCGGCGGCGTGCACGATTTCTCGAGCCTTGTCGCCTCGATCCGGCACAAGGCATCGTCCATCGGCGAGATCGTCAAATTGCATATGTCGCCGACATCCCATATCCTGTTTTTGATATTTGTCTGGTTCGCCCTGGTGTACGTGATCATCGCTTTCACTGACATCACCGCAAACACCTTCAAGACCATCAGCGACGGCCAGGCATTTGGCTCCGGTGTTGCCGCTTCTTCAATTTTATACCTGCTCGCCGCAGTGGCTATGGGTGTGCTGCTTTACCGGCTCAAGCTTAAACTGTGGATCGCGACCGTGGTCTTCCTGCCGATCGTGCTCTTCATTGTCTGGATCGGACCCCATTTACCTGTATCTATCCTTAATGCGTTCGGCTCTTTGTCGGTTAAACAATGGGACATCGTAATCCTGATCTACTGCTTTATCGCTTCGGTCATACCAATGTGGCTCCTTTTGCAGCCCCGCGGCTACTTAGGCGGCTGGTTCT
The DNA here is from genome assembly GCA_036382775.1 of bacterium. Classification (NCBI taxonomy): domain Bacteria; species bacterium. The sequence goes on from DASVHD010000019.1 coordinate 2,148, forward strand.
TATACCTTGTAATCGCGATCGGTTTTATTGGCGCACTAGTTGGTGGTTTCCGTATAAATTATCCCGCGCTCAATGTCACGGGATTGAAAAGCGTGGTAACGGGTAAGCTCATCTTCCCGATCCTGTTCATCACGGTCGCGTGCGGCGCGTGTTCGGGATTCCACGGCATCGTCAGCTCGGGCACGACGTCAAAACAGCTGGCAAAGGAAAAAGACGCGGTACCGATCGGCTACGGCGCGATGCTATTGGAAGGAGTCGTGGCGGTCCTGGCGATGGCAACGGTCATGATGCTGGTACGAGGCGATCCCCTGCTTAAAAACGATCCGAACCTTATCTACGCGCATGGGATCGCTCGCTATCTGAAACTGGTCGGGCTCAATTTCAACATCGCCTTCCCGTTCGCCCTGCTGGCTTTTTCCACCTTTGTCTATGACACGCTGGACGTATGTACCCGGCTTGCCCGGTATATCATGCAGGAAATCCTCGGCCTGAGATCGACGGCCGGAGGTCTTATCGCGGCCGTGATCAGCCTGATCCTGCCGGTAGTTTTCCTTATGGCGACAAAAGAGAAAGGTTATCTAGTCGCCTGGCCGATCTTCGGGACAAGCAACCAGTTGCTCGCGAGCCTGACCTTGCTCGCCGTGTCAGTATGGCTCATTAGGACCGGGCGCAACGCTATCTACGCGATCCTGCCGATGATCTTCATGCTGGTCATGACCTTGTGGTCATTGATCACCTTTATCCAGCCTTTCATTAAAAATATTATCGGGGGCATAGCGTTAAAACCGGACATGACGATTTCCGGTATCACCAGTATCATTCTATTGGCTCTGAGCATTATGCTCATTGTTGAAGCGATACGCGTGTTCTTCTTTACCCCTCGCGAAACTACTTCAGCTCGCGACGCAAAGGGATCATAATGACGGCCTGGCGCGGCACGCTGACAAAAATCGACCGATACCGTTACCTGATCCCGAGATCTTACAAGGACGGCATGAGAACGGACGGGCTTATCTACGCGTCAGAGAAGATGGTCGACAAACTTACGGGTGACGATGCGCCGGAACAGGTGGCGAACGTAGCGACCCTGCCCGGGATCATGGGCTATTCGCTGGCTATGCCCGATATTCACTGGGGTTATGGATTCCCGATCGGCGGCGTCGCAGCGTTCGATATCAAGACCGGTATCATCTCACCGGGTGGCGTTGGCTATGATATCAACTGCGGGGTTCGGATGTTGAGTAGCAACCTTTCGTATAACGACATCCAATCCAAGATCAAGGAACTTATTAAGGTGATCTTCAACAATGTCCCTTCGGGTGTGGGCTCGACCGGCAAGATCAGGATCGACAACAAGGAAGTTAAACAGGTGCTGATCCAAGGTGCCGGCTGGGCATTAAAAAAAGGTTACGGCTGGGATGAAGATATTGAATTTATCGAAGAGCACGGTGCGCTTGAGGGCGCAAACCCGGACAAATTATCAAAAAGGGCGCTGGAGAGGGGCCGGCCGCAGCTCGGTACTCTGGGCGCCGGCAATCATTTTCTTGAAATACAGGTGGTGGAAGATATCTATGACGCTGAGGCAGCAAAGATCATGGGCATCACGGAGGAAGGACAGGTGACGGTCATGATCCATACCGGTTCACGCGGATTAGGCTACCAGGTATGCGACGACGCCGTCAAGATCCTGGGCAGCGTCACGCAAAAATACGGCATAAGCATCCCGGATCGGCAGCTTGCCTGCGCGCCCATTGAGTCGCCAGAAGGCAGGTCCTATTTCGAGCAAATGGCTTGCGCGGCGAATTACGCGTGGGCGAACCGCCAGTGTATCATGCACTGGGTGCGCGAAGCGTTCGAAAAGGTCCTGGGTAAAAGTGCGGAAGCGTTAGGACTGCACCTGATCTACGACGTGGCGCACAACATCGCAAAATTCGAAGAGCACGTTGTCAACGACAAGAAGGTTAAGGTCTGCGTGCACCGCAAGGGTGCGACCCGCGCTTTTGTCGCCGGTCATCCGGATGTGCCCCACAAGTACAAAAGCGTCGGCCAGCCCGTGCTGATACCAGGCGACATGGGGACGCATTCGTACCTGCTACTGGGTACGGAAAAGGCAATGGCTGAAACTTTCGGCTCTACCTGCCACGGCGCCGGCCGCTTGATGTCGCGCACTGCCGCCATTCGGAAGACCAAGGGCAGGAGTATAGAAAAGGAACTCATGAACCAGGGGATCTTCGTGATGTGCGCAAGTGACGAAGTGCTGCATGAGGAAGTACCCGAAGCTTACAAGGACATTGATATGGTCGTGGAGGCGGTCCACGGCGCCGGCATATCAAAGAAAGTTTGCCGCGTAAGGCCGGTGGGAGTAGTGAAAGGTTGAACAAATCGCCTGTAGACGCACCCTTCAGGGTGCGCGTTTTTTCTTCGCAGGCTAAAGCCTGCGGCTACAACGATTTATGAAAAAGACTGTACGGACCAAGATCACGCAGGCGCCGTCGTCGCCTGGCGTTTATATTTTCAAAGACGCTGAAAACAAGCCGATATACATCGGCAAGGCGTCCAGCCTGAAAAATCGCTTGGCTTCATACGTCGCGAAAGACGATCTGAAGCTTTCGCCGCTTCAGAATAATGCTCAGGATATTGATTTTATTGTTACGAACTCGGATGTCGAGGCACTCACGCTCGAAGAATCGCTGATAAAACTCCATAAGCCGAAATATAATATCAGACTAAAGGATGACAAGAAATTTCCCTATCTCAAGATCACGGTCAAGGAAGCGTTCCCCCGCGTGCTGTTCACACGCGACCTGACCGAGAATGGATCAATCATCTTCGGTCCTTACACGAACGCTCGGGCTTTAAGGCAGACCCGCGACGCTCTTAGCCGGATCTTTAAGATCGCTACCTGCAAAAAAGACCTGGCTAAATCCTTAAAACGCGTTTGCCTTGAGTACAGTATCGGACGGTGCAGCGGACCGTGCGTCGGTAAGATCAACAAAGATGACTATGAAAAATTAGTTGATAAGACAATCCAGTTCTTGAAGGGCAATTCTGATGAGCTGTCCAGGATATTGGAAAAACAGATGTGGGACCTCGCGCAGAATGAAAATTTCGAAGCAGCCACCGCTCTCCGCAACCAGCTGCTGGCGATCCGGCGCATTACCCAACGCCAGCAGACCGTTACCAGCGACATGATAAGCCGCGATGTCATCGGTATGTCACGTGCCGGTACCGGCTGCGCCGCGTGCTTGATGAGGATCCGCGAAGGCCGTCTTTTATCCAAAGAAACGTACCATCTCAGCATCCACCCTGCCGACACGGACCGGGAGATCGTAAGCGCGTTTATCCGCCTGATTTATACGCATATCACATTCTTACCAGAGATCATCCTCGTGCCCGATGACCCTGACCAAAAAGATATCCAGCTCGAATGGTTCAGGAACAAAAATCGGGAGACCAGGATCCAGCGCGCACGCGGCAAACAGGAACTCCAACTTATAAAATGGACTACACGCAACGCCGAGATCGAACTCGCGGGTTGGGTATCTTCTCGCGGCCGCATCTCACCATCGCTGATCGACCTGCAAAGCGCGTTAAAGCTCGATACACCACCCCGTCTGATCGAAGCATTTGATATCTCGAACTTGCAAGAAAAATATGCGGTCGGGTCATCGGTAGCCTTTAAGGACGGCAGGCCGTTCAAGCAGATGTACCGTCACTACCGGATCAAGCGCGTGCAGGGGCAGAATGATTTTGCCATGATGCAGGAGATCGTGTCGCGCCGTTTCCGGCACCGGGATGCGGTCCTTCCCGACCTTTTGCTCATCGACGGCGGCAAGGGCCAACAGAGCGCGGTCATCGAGGTGATAAGGATCCTCCAACTCGGGATCCCGGTCTTCGCGCTCGCCAAAAGAACCGATGAACTGTTTTATCCGGACGGCAGCATGTTAAATATCCCGTCAATGTCGCGCAGCGTCATTCTGCTTAAAAAACTGCGCGATGAAGCGCACCGGTTCGCCATCGGGTATCACCGGAAGGTCCGGGGAAAAGAGTTTATAACCTCGGCGTTAGATAAAATTTCCGGAATCGGCAAGTTACGGCGCGTGAACCTGCTGAAATATTTCGGCAGTTTTGAAGCGTTAAAAAAAGCGTCTGAAGAAGAGATCGCAAAAGCGCCCGGGATCGGTCTTAAGACCGCCCGGGTGATATACGAATCACTGCACTCGTGATCCGACACTTAAACAGATTAACAATTGATACACGATACATGATCCATGATAAATTGTGTAAACTAGAAAGACTAAATAGACTAGAAAGACCAGATAGACAAAAATCTATTTCTTCTTTATACTGATTACTTCTACTATCTTTCCCCACATATGAAAGCTTACCTGGTTTTCCGCTGGTCTAACGACGAATTGCACCTTAAGCCCGTCGATTTTGAAATCATCGCTAAGATTCAAGGGGTCATAGTTGTTCCCGTCATCGCCCACGATCCCGTAAAAACCGCCTTCCAGTCCCAGTAATTTCACCGTGCCCGTACCCTGGACCGCGCCCGGAGGCAGTTTATGGCAGGCGCAGGATATGGTTAAACAGAATAATAATGCAATGCTAAAGCCAAGAACTATTTTCATAAGATCTCCTTTCATTTATTCTGTGCAACCAAATGTAGTGGTCGAGCTTGCTCGACTTAATGCCAGATGTGCAGAGTAAATTCTGCCACTACAGTTTCAGCGCACCCTAAAGGGTGCGGCTACATACCTTTGGTAATCCCTCACCCTTTCCCTCTCCCTTTAAAAGGGAGAGGATTAAGGTGAGGGTTGAGCTTACTATTACTCTACCGTTACAAACTTCTGCGTCGTCGACCCGAACACCTCGGGCTCGTACATCTCTTCGGCCTTGGTCGCGGGTGCAAGGAAAATACCCCCAGTTCCCGCCCTTACGTAATAGATCTGGGTATGCTCGCCCGGGAACAGCTCCTGCGCGAAGAAAAGCATCTTGTCGTCGTACTGCTCCTCATGGTCGAACGAACCCCACCAATGACCAGCTTCCTCGTACTGGTCATCCCAGTACTTTTCCCGGACCTCCCGCGATTCGGTAGCGAAGAAAGTCTGCACCGGTTCGAACCCGGCCGGTAATGGGTCATCAACGACCGCGAAAATTCTGGTTTCAGGGACCACGATATGCAGGACGACCTTATAAACGTCTCCTCTTTTGAATTTTTTGACTTCGCGTCCTTCCAGCGTAAGGATCTCTTTCCATACGTAGAATCCTTCGTCAAAAGCGATCGGGTTCTCTTTGAAGGCGTAGAACATTCGCAGGGTGTAGTAAAGGCGCCCGGTCCCGGTTTTTGAGATCCGGATCGGCAACAGTTCGTTCTTTTTGACATCATCCAGCGGTACGCTGAAATACTTGGGCGGCTCGTTGGTCCTGCCTTTAAAGCTCTGCTTGATTATTTCCTTTTCGCCGAGCAGAACTTTCGCGACAAAATCAGGTTCATCCTTTTCATATTTCATATAATATGTCTGGAACGCGTCAAAAACAAAAGCGTTCTCGTGGGTCGTCGGTCTGGTTTTCTTGCCCCGTTCGGAAACGAGCCAGCGGATGACCTGGTCCTTGTACGGAAAATCGATATCAAGTTCAGTAAAGGTCTGAATGACAAATGCGGTAACCTTTGCCGGCGACGGGAATGTCCAGCCACCCCGGTTCTCGCTCTCTTCGAAATGCGCCGTGGTCGGAGACATCTTGATCTTGTTCGTGATAATACGAGCCAGTTCGCTCTCGAAGCGCTGACCCATCCCGCAATTTCTACCCGCTTTCATCAAAAGCGTTTTCCCGAAGATCGGGATCTGGTCACGGCGTTCGAATAGTTTGGACGCGTATGACGCTTCCTGCTTGCCCCAGAGGCTTAGGGAATAAACGCAGAACGACAGCGTGGTCAGCCGCGCATCCTCATTATACGGGTATGTCCAGTCATAGTCACCCCACCTGAGAACGAGTTCGAGAAAATCAATGCCGCGGTCGATCATTGTCTGGTTCACGTTATAACCGGCGTCACGGGCTCTTTTTAGCACGTACATGGTATACGCAGAAAGGTAGGGACAGGGATAAAAGCTTTCCTTGAAGTATAGGAAACCACCGCTATATGCCTGGTATAAGGGGACATCGTCGATGACCTTCTGGACGGTGTCGCGCAGCGCCTTGCCGGTTACGGGCGCGAGTTTAAACTGGTTGATGATGCCTTCACCGACGATAAGCGGCAGGATTCTTGACAGTCGTTGTTCCAGGCAGCCGTACGGATAATCGAGCAGGTGATCAATGCCCCTTTTCATGCCGGCAAGGATTGACGAAGACAGGTAGATATCAAGCCTACCGAGCGAATCGAAAATGTTATCCGGCACAACGATGCCTTCGAGGGCGGAATCAGGGGTCGAGGAAAAGGTCGCGACCGCTTCAACGAACGGCGGCAGCTTTACCGGGATCGTCAATTGCAGCGCGTCCTGTTCCTTGCCCATTGCCGCTTTGAACTTGAACACGGCATTGCCGATCTCTTCGGCAGTGAACGGGAACAGCACTTCGGCGCTGCCATTAGGTTTTAAAACCACTTCTCGGCTGGATTTGTCGGTCGACAGTTTGATACCCTGTGCCATACATTCAACGCGCGCCCTGTTCTCCGTATTAGTACGGTTATGCAGCACAACCCCGGCGTTGAACGCATCGCCCACTCTGGCAAACCGTGGGATCGATCCGGTCACGATGAACGGCAGGTTCACGGTGAACGTCGATTCGGCGGATCCGAAGCCGCTTGATCTTGTCTGCGCCACTAGCATGATACGGAACTTTGTAAGGTTGTCGGGCAGGGTGAAACCAATCTTCCCTTTACCTTGTTTATTGGTTCTGAGATCCGCTTTGTAGAAAACTGTCGCGAGGAACTTTTGCCGGTAAGGGATACCTTCGGTCGGTGCGGCCTCCAGACCTCCCCCGCCCCGTTCCTCGCCTTTTTCACCATAGTTCCTTTCACCGAGGATATTTACTCTTGATTCTATGGTCCGGACCGACAAAGAACGCGGACCGTAGAAGTATTCAAACGGATCGGGTGTGGAATAATCAATAAGATTAAGAACGCCCAGATCGACTACGAACAAACTGACCTCGCATTCGGCGACAGGCCTGCCTTCGTGGTCCTTGACGTCGAAGGACACATTGACGCTGTCGCGTGGTCGGTATTCAACCCGGTCGGAAAAGGCTTTTACTGACAGGTGTTTCTCCTTGGTGTCGACCGCGAGGTTCACATATCCCATCTTGAACTGCGGTTTGCCCAGGTCTTCCTGCTTTTCCTCATCCCAGGTCTGGTCTTCGACGCGGCCCCGCAACATGGTGACGCAAACATAGATGTTGGGAAGGTCGATCGATCTGATCGGAACTTCGATATAATCGGCGTTGCCGCGCAGTTTCTTCGTGAATTTTCGCATCACAAGTTCGCGCTCGACCGTTACCAAAGCTTCCGCGGAATCATACGGGGATTTTACCAGGATCCGGGCTGTATCGCCCACCTGGTATTTGTCCCGGTCTGGAACGAGTTCAATGATATCATCGTCACGCATCGCCCATCCGGCATAGCCGCTTCCCGCAATATAGTAGTATATCTTAGTTGCGGTACGCCGGCCCTTATCGTCACGGGACTGGGCGTCCACGTAATAGTAACCGGGCGCGTCGGGTATTAAACGGATCAAGGTTGAATCCAGGCGGCTGACAGCCTTTTCCTTCTTCACTTCCTTGTCGACCATTTCGGACACCCATTCGTATCGGCCGCCCAGCCTTGCCTTTTTGATCGACTGCCATTCTCTTTTCACGATGCTGATATCGATCTTCTTGTTTGCGAGTTTAATGCCGGCCTGGTTGATCGCGATCGCGCTCAGTTTTACGGTATCTCCCAGCACGTACAAAAACGAAGATGTTTTGAGACCCACGAGAAGGTTCGACGGAAAAGCGATCCAATTTTGCCGGCCTGACAATGACTGCTTGTTGGGTGCGGTGACGGTACCTTCGAGCGTCAGGGTAACCGGCGACGCGATATCCTTGGCGGACAGTTTGACTTTGACCGGACATAATCCTTTATCATTTAGCTTGCCGCGGCCAGAACCCAACACACCCCGGCTGATCTCTTCGTAATAGCCTCCGAACGAATAGTCCTTGTGCATGGGGTAGCTTACGTACCGGTAATCCTGGTACAGGTCCCAGTTCACCTGGGCGTCCCGCATGGGCATGCCGAAGAGATACCGACCTGCGACATTGCCATTGAACGTTTCGCCAGCGAAGAAAGTGTCCCTTTCCGCGTAGGTCTTCACTTCGAACTCGGCGGGCCGGTACGCTTCCACGCGGAACGAACCGTATGCCGAATATTCGGTCCCTTCAAGTTCGGTCCGTATCGAATATGGACCGGTAGCAGCATCATCGGTTAGATCGAGATCCAGCGCGAAAGATCCGAAAGAACCCAGCGCCATGGTTTCATTGAGGATCTCTTCATCGCGTGAATTACGGATAATACAGGTTGCCTTGCTGGTCGGCGGCAGTATCCATTCGCCTTTTCTTTTCTTCCGGAAAATTCCCTTTATATGGACCGTCTCGCCGCTCTTGTACAGACCTTTTTCAGTGAAGATGAAACCGTCATACTCCTCAGCCTGAACGTTCCAATTATACGATATATTGAAACGCCAGGGATCGATCCCGAAATACCACTGGTTGGAATAGACGGCGTTATCATCACCCCTGGATACGGTCAGCCAGAATTTTGGCTCGTAATAAGAGGTATAGGAATCAAGCTCATACTCGTTTTCATATTCGTAAGTGCGGCTGTAGCTCTTCATCCTGAGTTCAGCCCAGCCAGGGAATTCGCAGAGGCCTTTGGCGTCGCTATAGCCCTGCCACAGCACGTTGTTCTGGTTGTCGCGGAACTGCACGCGGGCGCTGCTGATCGGCCGTGTGTCGGATAATGATGTGATCCACACGATATTGTTTTCCGGCGCGTATTTCCATGTCACCCCGATATCACCCGTTTCGACGAATGCCTTTAAGTACCGGTACTCGGGATAATTGCCGTATTGACCGAGATTATCGAACTCAATGTATACCAGACCAGCCTGCCTTATCTTGAGCACATCTTTGAGCAGGATCGGATATCGCACTTTTTTGTTCCGCTCTTTTTCAAAAGTATTGACCGCCCAGGACCGGTTGACGCTGAATATTTCAGGCGCATCGTACGCAGCATAGGCGTTGAAGACATCCGGCTGATTCAGGAACGGAACCGCGTTATCAAGATCGATAATACCCATGGCCAGGTCAACGGTATCGACGTTCACGAAGGTCGCAGGGTACTTAAGATCATTCCGCGACTCGACGATATTGACTCCGGTCGGTATCTCGGCGAACGGGAGATAATCGCCGATATGTATGCGGAAGTCGTAGTCGCGGTCAAGATTGTTCCCGAACTGATCTTTCAGTTTCTTGCTTATCCTTACCCCGTAATCACGGTTAAGTTTAAACGGAAGATACAAGCGCGGTTCGGTCGTCGTGTATGTTTCGTCAATGTAATATTGGGGGATCGAATCGATCGGCGGGTTGAATTCGATGAACTTCACAAGTTCGTTGACCGCCACGGGATTGGAAAAACAGAGCTCAAGGGGATAACCGCCCGTGATCTCTTCTGATTCGCCGATGAGCGCAAAAATATTGTAGGTATTGAAAGACATCGTGCGTTCGTCGCCGGTCCCCAGGTTCCCGAATTTTGCCATTAAACCGGTCTGCATCATCACTTCGATCTGCGACTCTACAGGGAACGGTTTGGTCGGGACAAGGACAAGCGCGTTTTCGTTTATCCAGTCTTTCAAAGGCCAGTCTTTCTTTTCATTGTCGCGGAGCGTTCTGACGCTGAACGGGATAACCTCCTGATAAGGGGGAAATGATGGCTCCTTGTTGCCGCAATAGACGTATGACGGCATGGCGTGATTGGCGGTAATGGATATCTTACCTTTGACGTTTTCGGGCGCCATTGGCATATTGAACTGCAGGTAGATAGCGCCGTTGATATCGATAAAGGTCGAACCATAGTATGGCAGTGAGTTCAAGAGGTACGGTCTGACCGATTCAAAATTCCAGGTCGTGTCATGGTCCAGCCGCATGCCCGTGAGAGACTGGATCTTGTCTTTCTTCAGCGTGACCGTATATGCCGTGGCCGGCTGCAGTGTATCCGCAGGGATAAATGCCAGGGTTCGCGAGCCCATCCACCGGTATTTACCTTTGATCGGTGGGTTGAATTCCAGCGGCCCTCTTGTTTCGTCGCGCGGTATCGCCTTTAAAGGCGTCATGGTCTGATTAAAGCCCACGAGGATCTTGAATGTCTCCCGTTCGCCTTCAACCGAACCGCTGGGCGACGCTAGCGTCACTCGCAATGGGATCTTTTCACCGGCAAGCGTCTGCTGGGCTGTTATATCCAGGTAACTTTTGGGTCTTTTTTTGCAGGACACCGTAACCAATAATAAGATCATGCCGCATATAAATAACTTCTTCATTACCGCCTCCCTATGTTATTGCATTATGTGACGACTATTTAAAACTAAAAATATTTCGGATCAGGCCCGGCAACCGATGGAAAAACATCACGGCTTCAATATCACGGTGATCAGGCGTCCATATATAGCGCGCCAGCCCGAATTGCGCTAATCCGTACCAACCCAGGACAAGCTGTCCGATCGCGATATAACCGGTCGCCAGCTGACCCAAGCCGAACACCGTACCGATCGCGACCTGTGCGATGGCAGTCAATCCGATAATCATCTGGCCAAAACCAAATAATATGCCGATCCCAAACTGGGCAAAGGTAATAATCCCTATGCCAAATTGACCGATGGCGATCACGCCCTTGGCGACGCGCAGCCGGCCTTTTTCATCCCTTCCAACAGCGATGTTTATCAGGGGGAAACCATAAAAAACGGGTCCGATCTTGATATCGACACCTCTGCTTTTAGCGGGTTTGACGTCAGGATTTACTGAACCGCAATACGGGCAAAATTTGAATTCGGGATTGATGTCTTTCCGGCAAGCCGGGCATTTGGTCATTGGTATCCTAGATCCAGTATACATAAATTACTTACAATATTAGTCAAATAAGAATTAGTGTCAATGATAATATATCACCGCTGACTTTTGCGTACCGCTTATCATTATGGAATCATATTGAAAAACGGCGCTGACTTTTGCGTACCGCTTATCATTATGGAATCATATTGAAAAACGGTATTATCAGAGCTCCCCGTGCGGTTCGGGGATCTCCTTTTTGGATAATAATAATATACCGATGACCAGCAGAAGAAGGCCGATGCCCTGCATTAGTGTTATGTATTCCCGCAGGACCAAAATACCCAAGACCGTGGCGAAAAACGGCGTTGATAATTCCAGAGCGGCGACTTGAGCCGCCTTGATGCGCTTCAGCCCTTCGTAGTAGAACACCGTACCAATGCCGATAACGATCCCCAGCATGACCTGGTAAGGATTGACGATCCTGAGACCGCGCATTAAAATGATATATAATATGAACAAAACACCTGCGAATAAAAAACGATAAAACGCCACTACACCGGCATCTAATTCTCTCAGGTATTTGCGTGTCGCGATCGCGGTGGTCGCCCATGCGACGGTCGCGGCGAGAACAAAAGCATCACCGACCGAACCAAACTTTAGGGCCAGCAAGTTAGGAATGCTTTTAGTGGTCACTAGGACACCCGCACAGATCATGGCCGCGATGCCGGCATAATCATACACCGTCAATCGGTCTGACCGCAAGACAATGAACCCCATTACGACAATGAATAGCGGTTGCATATGGCCGATCAGGACAGCGTTGATCACCGGTACCCTGGTCAAGGCATAGGTGTACATAAGATCGGCAAAAAGCGTGGCAGCAAGCGACAGGTAAACCAGCCAGGGGAATTGGCGCCGGGATATCACAAAAGGATTTTTCCCCCTTAATAAAAGATACACGGTCACGACGCTGAAACAGAATATGATCCTGGTAGCGAACGTTCCGAGATAATCCGTGGTCTGGTACGAGAGCTTTGCCAGGATCGGTTCAATCCCCCACATGACGCTGGCAGCGAGGATCGATAACACACCAGCAGTTTTGTTCTTCAGGGTTATGGTCATGGCTCCGGCCTTTTGAAGTATATATAAAAGCGCCACTGATACAAGGTATGAACACCTGACTCCGTTATGACCATGACGACGACCACGATGCCCATTTTGAATAGATTGACATCGCACGCTTTTTGATTATAATTTTTATTCAATGAAGGAGGTATCATGGCATTAATCCTAATGCTATTGGCATTGTTGCCGCAAGACTACATCAATCTTGTCGTTGACGGCAATTACGAAGCAGCTGTGAATTATTGCGAAAAAATGATTCAACAGACAAATTCTGTTGAATGGAAGACCGCGCTCGGCGATCTGTACTTGTACGAGATCGACGATCCGGGCAAAGCGGAAACGATATACCGCGATATTTTGAATACGGCCAAGCAGACGGACGGTGCTGTCCATTACCGCCTGGCTGAGGCGCTTGAACTTAAAGAAAATTATCTTGATGCAGCGCGGGAATACGAGATCGTCGCTACGCGTTTTAGAAAATTCCCGTTGGATTCCTTCGCCTTATCCGGCGTCGAACGTTGTTTTAAAAAGAACTACCAGGATTATGTCGCGGTCATTGACAGCTACAATATCACCCGTCTGGAGCTTGATGAGCGCATGGCTAAGTCTTCCCCCTTTGGTAAAAAAGACGAAAAATCGACTCTCGACCAGATGATCCTGGAACGGCTGCTGTATGTCAGCGCCGTGAAAAATAACGTCAAGGACATGGACCCGTACAAATCAACCATCGCTATTGCTAAGAAGCAGGCTCTGCTCGATGAGATAACAAGCGTTGACATCGTTGCCAAAGCTGCCCCGTCGGGAAAAGAGACCAGAGCATACTACAAGAAGAACAAATCAACCTATAAGCTCAACGAGGAAGTACGAGGCAAGGAGATCGTTGTCGAAACCGAGAGTCTGGCGGTTTTTCTTCGCGACACGTTATTGAAGGACCCGGCAAGCTTCGACTCGCTCGCAAAGACGTACTCGGTCCAGCCGAACAAAACAAGCGGCGGAAATTTCGGTATAATCAACCGCGGTACCAGGCCCAAAGCGACAGAAGACGTGCTTTTTTTAATAAAACCCAATAAGGTAAGTGCGGTAACGCCGGTTGAAGGAAAATTCGCGATATATCTTGTCACCGACCATAAACCCGAACGTTATCGTAGTTTTGATGAAATGAAACCTCAGATCGAAGCGACGCTCAGAGCTGAGAGAACCAAGGAAATAGAACTTCAATTCATGAAAAAACTGAAGGACAAAGCAGTTATCATGATATTTAAAGACAGTTTGTCAAAAACCGAACCTAATACTGTCCTGGCATTGATAAACGGCCGGAAAGTAACGCGACAGAACCTGGAGGATAAGAATAGCACTCAACCGCAATTTGGACAGGTTGACCTGAGCAAACCAGAAGAATGCGAAAAACTCCTGGGGATCCTGATCGACGATAACCTGAAACTTGAATACGCACTGGTGAAAAAATATTACCTGAACGAAGGATATTTCACGAAAATGCTTGAAGCGGTTAAGAAGTCGCTCGACCAAGGGCTTTATACGAAGATCGTGATCGAAGCGGTCACCGTCGACTCTAGCGAGGTTATTAACATGTTCAAGGAACGCCGGGAAGATATGAAGATCCCGGAAACCGTCAAATGCCGCGAGATCGTGACCTACTCAAGAGCCCAGGCTTATCAAATACACAAAGAACTGCTGTCCTTGTACGGCGGAAAATCCTGCTTTATTCCTTTTTTCAGTAAAGAAGCAAAAGTCACGGACATCGCCAAGTTCGATTCGATGGCAAAGGCTTACTCGGTATCCTCGTCAAAAGAACGGGGCGGCGATATTGGCACGCTCAGGTTCGGAATGCGTCCTAAAGAGTTTGACGAAGTGGCATTCAAGCTAAAGCCGGGCACGATCAGCAAGGTTTTCGTCCCCAATGATTCAAACTACACGATAATTACCGTATCCGAACATACACCGGCTGCGTACCGGACACCCGAAGAAGTCTGGACATCGCTTGAGATGGCAATAAAACGCGAAAAGCAAAAGACGATCGTTGATGAATTCCTGGCAAAAATCAGGCAGGATGCCCAGATCCAGATACTCCTGCCGGAGCCGGAGAAAGAGGAAAAACCCGAGGACAAATCTGACATTCCCAATCCATCCGTTGTGCCGGGAACAGAAAAGAAAGACTAATGCCGGAGCTGCGTAAAGACCCGGTTCTCGGTCGCTGGGTAATAATATCCACGGAACGGGCGAAGCGGCCGAAAGACTTTAAATTCGAGCCTGAAGAAAAAAAGATATCGCCAGCCGAGTGCCCGTTCTGCCCCGGCAACGAAGCCGCCACACCACCGGAAATATTCGCACTGCGCGATAACAATTCCCAACCCAATGCACCGGGATGGTCATTAAGGGTTATCCCCAATAAATTCCCGGCGTTACGCATTGAAGGTGAACTGAACCGCCGCGGCGAAGGTATTTATGACCGTATAAACGGTATTGGCGCTCATGAGGTAATAATAGAAACTAACGACCACCAATCTGACCTGGCTGATCTCGCTCCCGAAGCCTTCACCAGCGTGGTGCAGTCATACCAGAGAAGGATCATGGACCTCAAAAATGATACGAGATTCAGATATGTCATGATCTTCAAAAACTTTGGAGCGGTTGCCGGCGCTTCGCTTGAGCATAGTCATTCACAGCTTATTGCCACGCCCATTATTCCAAAACGGGTAATCGAAGAAATGGACGGCGCCAAACGATACTATGAATACCGCGAACGGTGCATCTTCTGTGACATCATTGCCCAGGAAATAAAGGTGAGGAAAAGGCTTATCAATGAAAATAACACTTTTATAGCAATGTGCCCGTTCGCACCCAGATTTCCCTTTGAAACCTGGATCCTACCCCGCACTCACCTGTCCAATTTTGAGGATACTGACGATGCGTCCATCAAAGACCTTGCCATGATCCTTAAGGATGTGCTGCTAAGGCTGAAAAAAGCGTTGAATTCTCCGCCCTATAACTTTATCATCCACACGGCGCCGATAACGCTTAAGGGCATTGAGTTTTATCACTATCATATCGAGATCATACCGGTTCTTACCAGGATAGCCGGTTTTGAATGGGGCACGGGCTTTTATATCAACCCAACACCCCCGGAAGAATCAGCCACATACCTTAAAAACATAGTGTGACATGCAAACAAATAAGGACCAAAAATTGGTTATATGGTTAAATGGTTAAATATTTAACCAATTACTAATCACCATTTAACTAATTCTGAGCATGAAGGTTGCCTTCATCGCATCTGAAGCTCTCCCCTTTGCAAAAACCGGCGGTCTTGCCGATGTTGTTGGAGCACTGCCCGCATATCTCGATGGACTGGGATGTGAAACTTATATTATTATGCCCAAATACCGGGGTATCCAAGCAGAATTCGACAGGGAACTGCAGGTGCAGTCCGGAAATTCAGTCTACGATGTCAGGATATGCAAGAAAGACCGCACTTTTTTTGTCGACTACCCTCCTTTTTTTGACCGGGAAAATCTGTACGGAACACCCGTTGGCGATTATGAGGACAATTGCGAACGGTTTACTCTATTCTGCCGTGCGGCAGTCCAGGTTTTACAAGACCGCGATTTTGATATAATCCACTGCCATGACTGGCAATCCGCCCTTGTTCCGGTATTTTCCCGCCTGGCAAAGTGCCGGGCGAAAAGCGTTTTTACGATCCACAACCTCGGGTATCAGGGCCGTTTCCCTGGTTCAAAATACGATATTCTTGGTCTTGACCGCGGATTTTTCACGCCGGATGGCATTGAATTCTATGGTGAAATCAACCTTTTGAAATCAGGCCTTCTCTATTCAGATTGGATCACTACCGTATCCCAAAACTACGCCCGGGAAATCCAAACCCCAGAATTCGGGTGCGGCCTGGACGGCGTACTGAGGATGCGCGCGTCTCATCTCAACGGTATTATCAATGGCATTGACTATAACACCTGGGATCCGCGAATAGACCAGTATATTTTTGCGCGATACCAGGATCTCGTCGGAAAACAACTGAACAAGAAGGAACTCGCCAATGAATACGGTCTTGATGCAAACCGGCCGTTGATCGGTATGGTATCTCGCGTGGCCGGCCAAAAAGGATTCGATCTCCTGGCCAAGACATTAGACGAGATCATATTGATGGGGTTCAATTTCATCCTCTTGGGCGTCGGCGAGAAACCATACCATGATAAATTCAAAAAATTTGAAGAAATTTTTCCGGGTAACGTGTCGGTCAACCTGAAGTTTGACGATACGCTGGCTCACCGCATCTATGCGAGCAGCGATTTTTTTCTGATGCCCAGCCGTTATGAACCGTGCGGCCTGGGTCAGCTGATCGGCATGAAATACGGGGCCGTCCCGGTTGTTCACAAGGTAGGCGGCCTTGTCGATACGGTCCAGGAGTATGATGCCGGAACCCAGAATGGCAATGGCATAGTGTTCGATCATTACACCGGAGAAGACCTGCTGGCTGCGGTCGAAAGAGCTTCTTTTTTATACCGCGACCCTGAAACCATGAATAGCGTCGCAGCAAAGTGCATGAATCTCGATTTTTCCTGGACTGCGTCCGCCCGCAAGTATATGGCACTTTATGAAAAGCTTCTCGCCTCTTGACCTCTGCCGTTTATTGACTTTACGCAGAAACTTTGTATAGTAATGTATCGTTGATATGAAAGGATAGAGCACATCATGACCATTGCTGTCGGTTCTGACCATCGCGGGATTGAGCTCAAGAATAAAATTGCTACTTTTTTAAAAGAAAAAGGGATCCGGGTCCAGGATCAGGGCGCTTTTACGACTGACACGTCTGATTATCCAACCTACGCATTAAAGGTCGCGATGAAAGTGAAGAACAAAAAAGCCCGTTTTGGCATTCTTGTCTGTTATAGCGGTCAAGGCATGGCGATCGCGGCGAACAAAGTAAAGGGCATAAGAGCGGCGGTCGCTTGGGAACCGGAGATCGGCCGCTTGGCTCGCGCTCATAACAATGCCAATATCATCGTATTGCCTGCTGGGTTTATTAAGACCGCGAAACAATGGCGCGGATCGATCCAGCGCTTTCTTAATACGAAATTCGAAGGCAACCGGCATCAGAAAA
This sequence comes from bacterium, assembly GCA_036382775.1. NCBI lineage: Bacteria > bacterium. The sequence goes on from DASVHD010000019.1 coordinate 19,480, forward strand.
GACTGGATATCATAAATAAATATGAAAACATGCATTAACTAATGATCATCTGATATGAAGATCCTTCCCGTGGCTTTTGATTCGCTCGGTGTCAGGAGCATGGCGACCTATGTGGAGACCGCCGATATAAAAATATTCATTGATCCGGGTGTGTCGGTTTCGCCTGACCGTTACTCGCTGCCGCCCCATAAGCTCGAACTGGACCGGCATCATAAAATGTGGGAAGAAATAAAGCAATGGGTTAGCTCCTCTGATATTATCATCGTTACCCATTATCATTATGATCATCACAACCCGGATGAACCCGAAATTTACGACAAAAAGGATGTTTTTGTCAAACATCCGCGCGAATTCATCAATGATGGGCAAAGGAACCGAGCCACCTATTTCCTGAGCCGTATCGAAAAGTACGCAAAAAGCATTCAGATCGCCGATAATGCCACGTTCAACTTCGGCAAGACAAAAGTCGTCTTTTCGCCGCCGGTATTCCATGGCGCATCTCAGCAACTGGGATATGTCATCCAGGTCATGATCGAGGACTGTGGCAACGAACGTTTTATTTTCAGCTCTGATGTTCAAGGTCCATTGAATTCGGATGCGACAGAATTCATTATCCAGAACGATCCGGGTAAGATCATCATTGACGGACCGGCTACTTACCTCGTTGGTACTCATTATAAGAAATCCGATATCGACAATTGTCTTGAGAATCTGAGCAAGATCATTTCCAAATCATCGGTAAACACGATCATTATTGACCATCACCTGCTCAGGGATATGAATTGGAGCGATTATATTTTAAAGCTTAAGGACATCCGCGATAATTTAATGCTTTGCTCGGCCGCATGTTACCGCGGTGGAAAAGAAGAATTACTGGAAGCAAAACGTCAGGAAATATACGAAGGAAAGCTGTCAAATGTGGATAATTATGGATAACTTGTGGATAATGCATGAACTGCCGTAATATCATGACTTTTTGCCTATTGAATATATTATATATTAACAGTTATCCACAACCGGCGCAGTAATACGACATAATGCAAAATACCGATCTGGAAAAAATAAAAAGGCTGCAGGAAAATCGACAACGCATCACTGACGAGATCCATAAGATCATCATCGGGCAGGATTTTGTCATTGAACAGGTGCTACTGGCTCTTTTTTGTAATGGCCACTCTCTCATCACGGGCGTTCCTGGTCTGGCAAAGACCCTGCTCGTGAACACGATCGCGGATATCCTCGATCTTTCCTTCAACCGGATACAATTCACGCCGGATCTCATGCCATCAGATATCACCGGCACTGAAGTAATCGAAGAGGATCAGTCAACCGGTAAAAGAAACTTCAGGTTCATCAAGGGCCCGATATTTTCCAACGTGATCCTGGCTGACGAGGTCAACCGCGCGCCGCCAAAAACTCAATCGGCATTGCTCCAGGCAATGCAGGAATACAAGGTGACGCACGGCGGCGAAACCCGTGAGCTTGACCTGCCGTTTTTTGTGCTGGCGACCCAGAATCCGATCGAACAGGAAGGGACTTACCCATTACCTGAAGCTCAACTGGACCGGTTCATGTTCAGCATATATATTGATTATCCAGGACCCGGAGAAGAAACCGAGATCGTGAAGACAACGACTTCAGCGTATGAAGTAACGCTTGAAAAAGTGATTGATGCAAAAGAATTCATCATGTTGCAGAAAATAATAAGAAAAATGCCCGTCGCTGATGACGTTGTCGAGCAAACCGTGAGATTGGTCGGTCTTACCAGACCAAAAAGTAATGATTGCCCAGACACGGTCAAAAAATACGTGGCGTGGGGTGCCGGGCCCAGGGCGTCACAGTACCTGATCCTGGGCGCCAAAGCGCACGCCGCGCTTGACGGCCGTTACTCGCCGAACATGAACGACGTGAACTATGTCGCGCATCCGGTCTTACGTCACCGAGTCATCACCAATTTCGCGGCTGAAGCCGAGGGAATGACAACGGATGACATTATAAACGGCATTTTCGAAATACCCTAATATTCGGCTATTATGATAAGAATAAATCCCGTTAGAGAACTCCGTCCTCTAACGGGAATGCGCGACGGCGGTATTAAACCGCCGTCTGCTTTATTCGGAAATAACCACCGATTTAAATCGGTGGTTTTCTCTAACGGGATAAATAAAAAAGCCCCCGTTGATTTGGGGGCTTTTTTATTGTAAAAATGATTATTTCACAACCACCAGGGATTTGCCCATTACACCATCGGGCGTTATGACCCGCACGAAATACACACCATTCGGAAGGTTGATTTCAAATCGATCGGCATACGTACCTATCCCTCGGTTTTCAGTTTCGAGCTTTTCCATCACTTGGCCGGCTGCGTCATATATAACGATCGTTGCTGAACCGGCGTTGGCGATTGAGTACTTCAGCAATATTGAGCTCTGTGCAGGATTCGGCTGCAAAACAAGTCGATTATTGAGCTTGGAAGAACCATACTCAGCAACACCATACACAGGGTCGGGCTTAGACAGACGGCAATCAGCATCCGTGTCTGAATAATAACGGATCCAGGCAATCCCTGGTGACCACTGTCCTGCGCCAGTTTCATAAAGCGTAGTCATGTCTATCTGGTAAAATCCCATGGGAGTACCAAAATCATAAATGGACGCTATTGAATCAACTGGCAGTCCGTTTATCGATTCCAGATATCCGCTGTTATTGCTCCACCCGTCAAGAGATGCTGAATCATTAAGGCAGCGCCATCCATAAGGATAATAGTATGTATCTGCATTAAGATCCTTGTAATATCCGAGATGGTAGAAGTCAGGACCCGCATGATTGAGGGCGTACTCGGCATCGCACGATATTACGGGTGATTTTGTCATCAGACCATCACCATCAATAAGCTGGGAAATGAATGGCTGGGTTTGACTGGGTCGGAACAGGACCCTGATATTGTAATCGGTACCTGTCCACTGATAACCGAAACTAACAGCCGCGCTCATGTCATTGTAGTTATGTGATGCTGAAACATCAAACCCATCAACAGCATATGAGTGTACATAGTCAGTCTCAATAAAAGAACCTGCCATACCGCTTACGCTTTCGAATATCGTTATCGTGTTGGCGGTTTTCCGAGCGACAAAGTAATTCCTGTCGGTGGACGCACTGGCTGCTCCCTGTGCCGCTTTGGGTGTAGGCCAGACATATGGATCCCATGTCGTCGTGTGAACCGTGGCCCAGGTCTGCCCATTATCCGTAGATTGCGCGATAACCATGGCAGTGGCCGTGTTATTGTAATACATACAGCATATCCGGTGGTCTGTGTATTCATGCTCGATCGTGATATGAGGCTGCCAGCACCCATCTGTTGTTTGTTCGATATTATGGATAGTGGATGTTCCCGAGTTGTTAAAATCAGTGAACCGGCGCACCCATATATCCCCGGAGATTGATCCGGTGACATAGGTGTAGGCCAGGAACAGGTAGTGATTTGCGATGTCAATGGTCAAATCAAAGGCGTATCGTTGGTATGGCGAGCCACTAGTTGTTGTATACCACAAAGACCAGCTCTCTCCGCGATCCACCGAACGGTATACATACAGCGTTTCATATGACTGGTCGTTACAGGACACAAATACCGTGTCACCTAAGGCAGCAACGCAGGGGTTTACATCATCACTATAGTTACCGTTAACATAACCCAAATACCATCCGGTTCCTTGCAGGATTTGCCCTTCGTCCTTGTAATTCAGAAGATTGGTATTGTTGTCGTTTTGCTGCACATCGGGTGGATTTCTGGGTAGAGTCCGCTCGCGCTCGATATACGACAGATAATAGTCAGCCTCTTTAAGGATCGACGCAAATTCGGAATAATTATCCGCATTAGGGTTGGATTTGAAAGCAGCGCAAGCCTCGGCTAAGCGTGCACGATAGCCCACATATTTACTATCTTCCGCTGAATATTTATCTGCCGGTAAACGTGACTCCAGCCCAGCCCATTCCTGAAGTATAGCCTTGGTGGCGTTTTGTCTTTCTACCGATGCCATTTCAACCCATTCTGATATCAACTGCGCTTTTTCAATCGTCCACCCGGTCATCACTGTGGATGTCTGCGGGTTGGATTCTTCAGTAACCGTGTTGCCGCCAGCCAGAGCCGTACCCTGGTCAGGAATGACTGTACCTGAACCATGGTCATCCTGGTTAGCAGCAAAAGATACTGCAACTAAAGCACATATAGCAAACCCGATTATTTTTTTCATTTCATCTCCTTTTTATTGATTTCTTTTGCCTAAACTTGCTTTCTGTAACTCACGCGATACCGGTCAGGATCTGTCTATTATATCGTCACCCCCTTTTACAGCTACTTGTTCCATCATAATCACAATTGAAGTAATGTCAATAAAAATCGATCACAGCTTCAGTATTTCGTCAATATTCTTCAAAACTTCCTTGATCTCATCCAGGGTCAGATCACCCATGTGAGCTATCCTGAACGTTTTCTCTTTCAAATCGCCGTATCCGTTGGAGATCTGGAAACCTCTCTTTCCCAGTTCAGAATTCAGGTCAGCGACCGTTATTTTGCGGGTATTATCGATGCAGCTGACCGTTACTGAATGGTACCCTTCCTCTGAAAACATGGCAAAATGCTTCTTTGCCCAGGCTCTTACATACTCAGCCATAGCTATATGCCTTTTATAACGATTTTCCATGCCTTCCGCCAGGATCTTATCCATCTGCAAGTTCAGGGCGTTGAACAAAGAAATGGCTGGTGTTGTTGGTGTTTGCTTGTCTTTTTCGTAGCGTTTCTGCATTGCGTCAAAATCAAAATAATATCCTCGATCTGTGACCGTACGCGTCTTATCAAGAGCTTTCTGGCTTACGGTGCAAACTGCAAGCCCGGGCGGCAAAGCGAAGCACTTCTGACTGCTGGTGATGCATACATCGATCCCGAGTTTGTCCACGTCCACGATATCACCCATAAGCGAGCTGACCATGTCAACCAGCCAGATCACGTCCGGATACTTTTTCATGACTTCGGCGATCTGCTCCACTGGCGCTCTCACGCCCGTGGATGTCTCGTTCTGAGCCAGCGCGATCGCCTCGTATTTCTTGGTCTTGAGCTTTTCTTCGATCATTTCAGGCTTTATCGCCTTACCCCAGGGCACGGTGATCGCGTCGGCGCTTTTACCGCATGCCTTGCTGATCTTGAACCAACGGTCGCTGAACGCGCCGTTGACGGCGTGGAGGATGTCTTTTTTAACGCAATTGCGAATAGCGCCTTCCATAACACCGGTACCTGATGATGTAAATACATAGGTATAGTTCTTCGTGTTCAGCGCTTTTTTAATCTTATTTATTACTCCATCATTTATCGCGGCAAAATCCTTTGACCGGTGCCCGATCATAGGCTTAGCCTGAGCATCGAGGATGTCTTGCCTGACTTCAGTCGGTCCTGGTATAAACAGTTTTTTGTGCATTCAAACCTCCTTAATAATTATTTTCAAAAGACAAAATCTGATGGTCAATTATACCCGGTTTTTCCTCATTGTCAACCCATACGGAATCCTTGACACCATCCTCTTATCATATATAATTGGTAAAGAATGGATAGAACTATCGACGCGAAGCGTCTTGAACTCCTGAAGAGGATCGATAATATCCTTGGTTCATCATACGACCCTCACAAGGTCATCAGACGGATATATCTGGAAATTTCAAAAGTCTACGATACGCGCAATTTTTATATCGCAATCTATAATCGGCTCGAAAACACGATAAGTTTTGAAGTCTACACGATCAAAGGTAAGCATTTTAACATGTTGACGCGAAAATTGTCAGGTGGCATGACCGAATATGTCATAAAATCAAAAAAAACACTAAGAATTGATCGTAATCTCAAGGGTTTCTGCCGGAAACACGGCATAAAAATAATCGGTCGGCTGGCTAAAAGCTGGCTGGGCGTGCCGATGATATACAAAGACAATGTCGAAGGTGTCATGAATATCCAGGATTATAACCATGAAAACGCATATTCTAACATGGATGAATCTTTTCTCATGAGCATTGCTTCGCGTGCGGCCGTGGTGATCGCCAATACCCGTCTTTTCGAAGAAGAGGTCATAAGGGCGAAAGAGCTTGCGCTCATGAACCAGATCGCGCACCGTTTGACAAAGAGCCTCGATCTCGCGACCATTTGTGAAAGCGTAACGGATTCGATCATTGAAAATTTCAGGAATTTCAACGTTGCAGTGTTCCTGTTGAAAGACAAAGCTCTCGAACTACAAAAGCTGTCGCGGGGTTTTGTCGACGACGTACCGCGGAACTTGCGGATAAAACCTGGTCACGGCATTGTCGGTACAATCCTGCACACGTCGAGAACGATCGTCTCGAACGATATCACCCGGAACCGGCACTATGTCGCGTACGGTCAAACCTGCACAAAATCCGAGATCGCTCTGCCTTTAAAAATATCAAGAAAACTGGTGGGTGTCCTGGACATTCAATGCAACGAGGTGAATGCCTTCAACCAAAACTCGGTCAGAACTCTGGAACTGATCGCCGACCGGCTCAGCGTGGCGATCCACAACGCACGGCTTTACGAAGATGCCACGAACCATGCCAAGGAACTCGCCGTATCCTTCACCATCGCCCAGTCCGTGATCTCCACGCTGGACCTTGATGACGTGCTGATAAAGATACTCGGTGTCATCAGGCAAACTTTCGGTTACACGAACTGCGCGATCCTGCTGATCGATAAGGATAAAAAAGAGCTCTATATCAGGGCGGCTCACGGATATTCCGAATACGTGATTAAACATTCCCGTCTCAAGATCGGTCGGCATGAGGGCATTACCGGTTATGTCGCAGCCAACAGTAAAATGTTCTACGCGCCGGATGTTTCCAAAGTGCCTTTCTATGTCCAGGGTAAAAAAACCATTAAATCGGAAGCCGCCCTGCCGCTCATGATAAAAGGCGAGATCATCGGTGTCCTCGACCTGGAGAGTGACCGCCTGGACGCGTTTTCCGAAAAAGACCTGCGGGTATTTTCCATCTTTGCCTCCCAAGCCGCGATCGCGATCGAGAACGCCCGTTTGTATGACGAAACCAAGAAGCTGTCTTTAACCGACTCGCTCACCCATATCGCCAACCGCCGTCATTTTGATCTGATGCTTGATTCTGAAATGAGGAAAGCCCGCGGTTATTCAAGACCACTGAGTCTGGCAATGGTCGACCTTGATAATTTCAAATCGTTCAATGACCGAAATGGACACCAAGCAGGAGACTTGACGCTGGTTGCCCTTGCCAGAACACTTAAGGACAACGTGCGTGACACCGATTTTGTGGCGCGGTACGGCGGAGAAGAATTCGTAATAATTTTCCCGGAAACATCCCTGAGCGCGGCATTAAAAGTATCGGAAAGGGTCAGGAGCGCGGTCGAGAGAACAAAAATCTCATTCAAAAACGTTGGCAAGGGGAACATAACCATCTCTATCGGATTAGCGGCATTCCCTCTCAACGCGCGGGACGCGGTCGATCTGATCAGTAACGCCGATAAGGCGCTTTACCGCTCGAAATCACTCGGCAAGAACCGGGTAGAATCACTGTAAAATTCTTCCTTTTTCAGCATTGTTTCGTTTACCATAAAACCAAATCTAGATTCTTCGCTTCGCTCAGAATGACAGGAAGATGTGTCATTCTGAAGGTTTCGCAGAAACCTGAAGAATCTATGTTTGTCTGATCATTATATCGAAATCAATTGAACATACACTGGTCTGCCAATGATATTATCTTAGTAAGAGTGGCGGTTTTCTAATCCGGGTAACGGTTCAGGATATCGTCCAAAACTTCCTGCCGTTCGACCAGCACTTTGCGTGATTTGCTGCCCTGGAAAGGCTCCACGATCCCGGCGGCCTCAAGCTGGTCGACGATCCTCCCGGCCCGCGCATATCCGAGGTTAAGCCGGCGCTGCAGCAGTGAAACGGACGCGATCTGGTGCCGAAAAACAAGCCGGGCCGCGTCCTTGAACATCGGATCCACCTCGCCCTCTTCGACCGAGGTCGTGGATTCTTCCTCGGTCACGACTTCGCCTAGCTGCGGATAGTATCCGGTCAGTATTATCTCATCGATCTTTTCGTTCGGTATTACGTTGGATAGCGCTTTTCTTTTTTCGCCGAACGCCGGGTCGTCCTGGTCCACGAAAACAGTCCACAGTTCTTCATCGAGGATCGCGTTTATTATCTCTTCCTGGTCGGCTTCGACATCCTTCATAAGCTCGGCCAGGTGCTGCTGGGCAATCAGGCGGCTGATCGCGCAAACCTCTTCGGTGGAAATATAAGCGCCGTGAAGACGGATGGGCGTGCCCTTACCCGGAGGTAGAAAGAGCATGTCGCCGCGGCCCAATAGTGATTCAGCACCGTTCATATCCAGGATGGTCCGGGAATCGGTCTTGGAAGCCACCTGGAATGCGATGCGGCATGGGAAATTTGCTTTTATCAGACCGGTAATGACGTCGACCGACGGCCGCTGCGTCGCGAGCACGAGGTGAATACCAACGGCCCGGGACATCTGGGCTAAGCGTGTGATATTCTCTTCTATTTCGCTGGGCGCCGTCAGCATAAGGTCGGCAAGTTCGTCAACGATTATCACGATGTAGGGTTTGACCCTCCCATCCTTTTTGCGCATTTTCTCATTATACCCGTCGATGTCGCGGACATTTTCGCGCGCGAAATCCCGGTACCGCGATTCCATGATAGCCACACACTGCTCCAGCTCCTCTACTGCGTCTTTGGGTTCGATCACCGCCCGCCTTAAAAGATGAGGAATGGCGTTGTACATTGGGAGTTCCAGGCGTTTCGGATCAATCATAAGGAACCTGAGGTCCTTATAAGAAGCGTGATACAACAGGCTGGCAATTATCGCGTTGATGCACACGCTTTTACCGGATCCCGTGGTACCCGCGATTAGCATGTGCGGCATCGCCGAGATGTCATCGCTTACCGGCTTACCGGTGATGTCCTCGCCCAGCGCGATAGCGAGCGGCGACGGATTGTTCTCGAAATCGGGGTCCATGATACAGCCTTTCATAAAGACAAGGCTGCGTTCCCGGTTCGGTACTTCAATTCCGACCGCTGATTTACCGGGGATCGGCGCGACGATGCGGATGCGTGTCGCCTTCAGCGCCAGTGCCAGATCATTGTCGAGATTGGCGATGCGGTTGACCTTTATGCCCGGCGCGGGCTCAAATTCAAAGCGCGATATGACCGGTCCCGACTCGATACCGGTGACTTTTCCCTGGACATCAAATTCCTCAAGACGGCGTGTCAGGATTTCTGCTTCCTTTTTCAACGTATCCTCGTTGACGCCGCGTTTGGCTTGCGTTTCAACCAGGATCTTCAGGAATTCAGCCTTAAAATCGATCCTGGGTAACGTCTTCTTTTTCCCTGGCGTATCACCGTTTGCATCTCCTTTTTTCTCCCCGGGTTCAGCCGGTGGTTCTTCTTTCGGCACTTTTGCTCTTTCTTTCTTCAATTTTTCCACGGGCGGCATGATTTTGATGACCGGTTCTTTGAGTCGCTGCGGGATAATGATCTTTTTCATCATCATGAAGAGCATGATTATTATGCCAAAACCGATGATCATGAACGTGCCCACGCGTCCGAAATATTGAAGCAGGAACTCGGTTACTACTACTCCGAGACGACCGCTCACCGGCATGCCGTTGAATGCCAGTATGACAAACAATGCCAGCAGACTGTCGACAATGAGACCGACCGGTACCGCGTATAACAAGTGATAACCATCCTGCTGTTCACTTCTGAATACATAAATATGACTTAAATAGATAAGGATCAGGGGAATGCAGAAGAAGTAAAGTCCGATCAGGAAAAAAACGGCATATGACGTGTAATAGCCTAATAAGCCCCCGAAATTATTACCCGGCAGCGCCGGGAAGATTAAAAACGATATCTGGGATATCAGGAACAGCACGGCCACAAGGAACATCACGATCCCGAGAAGCCTGCGCTGCTTTGACTCATCAAGCCGCTGGGCGATAACGATCAGCACACCGCAGGCGATCAGCAACAGCAACACCGATATGACGGTATTCAAGATCACTGACATGATCACGCTCAGCCTATTGTATATAGAAACTTATTATTGTCAATGCAATGACCAGGATGATCCAACGAGATCACAAAGCCGGCCGGAACCCGAAAGAGCCCATATGCTCGACGGGCCACGAGGAATCGCGGTTTGCGGTCCGTACTCCATCGCCATCATTGGTCCATGAGCCGCCCCGCATGACCCGATCAGTGCCATTTTCCGGACCCTGGGGATCCGCATTTTGTTTCCACGCGTAGTAATCGGCAAGGTACCAGTCGGCGCACCACTCCCAGACATTGCCGGCCATCGCATAACAACCGAAAGGCGAGATCCCGCTGTCGAACACGTTGACCGGGCTCGTATACTGATACCCGTCAAGTTTTGCCTCAAAAGGGCTGCTCCCGAAAAGATTGCAGCGGTAAGTGCCTCCGGCATTAGGTTCATCATTACCCCAGGGATATTTGCGGCGGTCATTGCCGCGCGCGGCCATTTCCCACTCGGCCTCTGTAGGCAGACGAAGCTGCGCCCAATCGCAGAACGACCTGGCGTCTTCCCATGTCACATTAGCGACCGGGTAATCCGGGTATTTTAAGAAATAATCGTCCATTCCCTTAAAGTTGGGTGATTTGGGATAGGAATGTCCCGTGGAATCGCAAAAAATCTTATATTGTTCGTTAGAAACCTCATACTTGCCGATGAAAAATCCGTTGACAAGAACATTATGCATGGGCTTTTCATCCGCGTCGCCTTTATCCGAGCCCATGATAAATGAATCAGAGGATATCTTGATCAAAATAATACCGCTTTTTTCATGACGGAACTCCACATGACCTTGGGTATTTTTGCCCAAAGGGATCAGACCCTTCAGGGAACCTTGATTCGCCGGCTTCGGCTTGTTCTGATTTTCAGGTCCGCCCTTGCCGCAATAAAGCGCGATAAGGCAGATCATCAGTAACGGCCACATTGAAAAAAAGCATATGCTCCGTATCCATTCTTTCATAATACCTCCTAAACTAACCATTATCATCATCATCATATCAGACGTATCATCATTGTCAAGACAGCAGTGCGTCATTGCGGGCGATCCCTGTGTCTGTCATTCCGTGCTTGCCTGTCCTCTGACATGATCAGGGGGAGACGGAATCCAGATATTGCTGGTCCTGGATTCCCGCTCCCCGCTTTTGCGGGGACAAGTTTACCCCTGCGAAGGCAGGGGCGGGAATGACAGAGGAGGAGGTCATGGCTATTAATTTTCTATATCCTTGATTTTTATGTACGATTGAATATAATTTTTCATGGCTGTACTCCATTTCCTCGACCTGACTAAGAGCCATAAAGACAACCATTTAAAACTCTTTGAAAGACTGATAACCGCCGCCGACGGCATGAAGATCACGGCAAAAAATGAACCCTGCGCCATCAAAACCCATTTTGGCGAAGACGGAAATATAAACTTTCTACATCCCCTTTTTGTCAAGCGGCTGGTTTCTATGATCGGCAAATCCGGAGCCAGTCCTTTTCTCGCGGAAACGACCACGCTGTATTCAGGCCGGCGTTTCCATGCTGACACTCATATTGCACTAGCCCGTGAACATGGTTTTGATTTCGCGCCCGTTATCATAACTGACGGTCTTTATGGCGACGAGTATGACGACGTAAACGGCTCTAAGATCGCACGCGGATTCAAGCGGGTCGCCTCGATTATCGCGGCCAGTCATTTCAAAGGTCATATGCTGACCGGATTCGGAGGGGCGATAAAAAATATCGGGATGGGCTGCGCTTCCAAGGGTGGTAAACTCGACATGCATTCGCAGTCTAAACCGTACGTGGTTGCAGTTAAGTGCACGGGTTGTCTCAAGTGTCACGACTACTGCGCTTTCAAAGCGGTCAAAAAAACCGGCAAGACAGTTGAGATAGACAAAGCCATATGCACGGGCTGCTGCGGCTGCATGTCGGTCTGCCCCGAGCGCGCTATAAAATTTTCCTGGAGCGCAGGTGCTTCTGATGTCCAGAAAGGCATCGCGCGCTACACCGCCAATTTCATAAAGGGACGCAAAGTTTTTTACATCAACTTTCTGTTGAAAATATCGCCGGAATGCGACTGTTTTCACTCGAACGAACCACTGCTCTGCCCCGATATCGGTATTCTCGCAGGATTTGACCCGGTCGCCATTGACCAGGCTTCCTACGACATGACACGCACTGCGCTCGAAAAGATCCACCCGGACGTTGATCCTCAGGAACAGCTGCTCTTTGCCGAAAAACTCGGCGCGGGAGAAAGAAAATATGAAATTAAAACCATCTAAGTTAAACCTTAAGGACAGGATCAAAAGGCTGGAAAAGCTTATTGACGCATCATTGGCTCTTTCTTCGACCCTCAATATCGACGATCTGCTCAACCTTATCCTGCAGAAAGCCGAGGATGTCATGGAAGCGGAGGCGTCATCGGTCTTCAAGATCGACCCCGAGAAAAATGTCCTGTACTTCCTCACGGCCCGCGGCGTGAAGGGGAAAGAAGCCAAAAATATACAGATCCCCATGGGTAAAGGCATTGTCGGCTGGGTAGCCGAGCACGGAAAACCTCTTCTTGTCGCCGATGTCACGAAAGACAAGCGCTGGTTCAGCGTCGTCGACAAAAAAACGAAGTTCATCACTCGTTCCATTCTAGCTGTTCCCCTTTTCGTAAAGGGCAGGATCATCGGTGTCGCCGAAGTATTGAACAAACGCGGCAACCGCCAGTTCAACAAGGACGACCTGGAAATGTTCATGTCGCTGGGCAATCAGATCGCGATCGCGGTCGAAAACGCGTCGCTGTACAAGGAGCTCGATGAGCTGTTTCTTTCTTCGATCCGAGCGATCGTGGAAGCGGTCGATGCCAAGGACCCTTATACGCGCGGTCATTCTGCCCGCGTTGTCGAATTCTCTCTGCTGATCGGCAAACAGGCGCGCTTAAACAAAAAGAGAATGAAAGACCTGGAAGTCTCGGCCATATTGCACGACGTGGGCAAGATCGGTATCCCTGACCGGATCCTGGGAAAACCGGGGAAACTCACCTTTGATGAATTCGCCTACATGAAGAACCATCCGAAGTTCGGCGCTGAGATCATCGAACCGATCGCGGAGCTCAAACGGCTCTCCCCCAATATCCTGCATCATCATGAACGCTTTGACGGCAACGGTTATCCGGACGGATTGAAGGGCGATTCCATACCGCTCTATGCCCGGATCATAGCTATTGCCGACACTCTCGACGCCATGACCTCGGACCGGCCTTACCGCCAGCGCATGGAGAACAATGCGGCGATACTGGAGATCGAAAGGTGCGCCGGTTCGCAGTTCGACCCGCAGCTGGTAAAGATATTCATGAACGCTTATGGCAAAACAACTTAAAGGCACGCTGGTCATCGCCATCGCCGCACTGGCGCTGGTCAATGTCATCGCGCTGTACAAGCCGGTCTGGCAGCCGTTCGAAAAAAAGATCTATGACCTTAAATACCAAATAATGCTGCGCAGTGAACCTCAGGAAAGTATCGTGATAATTGATATCGATGAAGCCAGTCTGGCAAAACTCGGCCGGTATCAGAACTGGCCCCGGGCGTATTTCGCCGAGGTCATTGATTACCTTAAGCCGGCGGCAGCGGTCGGCATAGATATTTTCTTCGCGGAACCCGACACATTGCCCGTGATCGCGCGGCAATATTACCAGAAACCTGATTTTGATTCCATGACCGGCAGTGCGATCCGCAGCAGCGGCAATGTGACGCTTATCTCCACGCTCGAGCAGGAACCCGTTTTTGCCGGTTTGTGTTCGACCGGGCTGGGCGAGATAATCGCCGATAATGATGGCGTGGTTCGCCGTGGTTACTTCGCGCTCAACGGCAAAAAAACTTTTGCGGCGGTCCTTGCCGGCATCACAAAAGAGACCAAAGCTGGATCATTCCTCATAATTTACCACAGTCTGGGCTCCTTTCGTTTTATATCGTTCGTCGATGTGTATTTGAAACGTGTGCCGCAGGAATATTTTGCTGGCAAGACCATTCTTATCGGCGGTTCCGCACCCGGGCTTTTTGACTACCACGCAACGCCGTTCGCGCGGCACTTTCCTGGTATCGCGATCCAGGCCAATCTCGTTTTGAACATGCGAAGCGGCGACCGGATCCATGAGGTGCCGTATGGTTTTGTGCTGCTTTTCACGCTGGTCGCGGTTTTGATCATTGTCTTTCTCGTGATCCGCGCTAAATATTATCTTTATATCTCCGCCATCGTAGTTATCGTGCTGCTCACGATCATCCTGTCGCTGGTGCTGTTCACTTCAAAAATGGACGCAGGCGTAGTCAGGCTATTCTATACTTTCGTCGCTGCGGTGATCGGAGCGCTGATCTACAGGTACCAGGTCGAGGAAAAAGAAAAGAAAAAGATAAAATCGATCTTCGCCCGATATTACTCCAAGGAGCTGGTCGAGAAGGTCATCGCCAAACCGCCGAAACTGGGCGGCGAAAAGGTCGAATGCACGATACTGTTCGCGGATATCCGCAATTTCACGCCCTACGCCGAGAAATCGTCGCCGGAAGAGGTCGGCGCTAAACTGAACCGGTTCCTGACCGAAATGGTCATAATCGTTTTCAAATACCAGGGACGGATCGACAAATTCATCGGTGACTGCGTGATGGCGGTCTTTGGGTCTCCGGTCCAGGTAAAGAATTCAGCCTTCAACGCGTGCCAGGCAGCCCGTGAAATGGTCAAGCGGGCAAAAGAACTCGGATTCTCGATCGGTGCCGGCATAAACACCGGCGAAGTCATCAGCGGCAATTTCGGCTCGCCCATGCGCATGGAATACACTGTTATCGGCGACGCGGTCAACCTCGCGGCCCGGTTGGAAAGCCTGACCAAGGAATTCGGCGTTCAGATCATTGTCAGCGAGACTACTTCTGCGATGGCGAAAAAGAACGAAATGGTCGAACTTCCTTTCCGCGCCCTTGGTAAAGCACGGGTGAAGGGCAAGGCTGATGAGATATCCGTGTATGAATTGCAATAAGGAATGAAGTTAAGAGGTTATGAAGATGGGAGGCTATGATAAAATGGATGCCGGTAAAAAGATTAGACATTACAGAGAGCTTGACGTTTATAGACTGGCTTTTGATGCAGCTATGGCAATTTTTGATGCATCTAAAAAATTCCCCACAGGCGAAAAATTTTCACTATCAAGCCAAATTGTGCGTTCTTCCAGGTCGGTATGTTCAAATATTGCTGAAGCCTGGCGTAAACGCAAATACAAAGCGTTCTTTATAAATAAGTTAACAGACTCTATGTCAGAAGCTTCTGAAACTCAAACATGGCTTGAATTCTGCCATGCCTGCAAGTATATCGATGAAAACTTTTTTAAAAAACTGGATTCTACATATGAAGTCATCATCGCGAAGCTTAACACAATGGAGCGTAAAGCTGATACATTTTGCTTCTAGCGCAAATGTGTATAATAAAAGATATTTATTTGATGCGCTCAGTTCTTTTTTAAAGCTTCAAATCTTCATATCCTCCCCTCTTCTGTCTCTCCCCGCTCTTCAAATCTTCCGATCTTCTCATCTTCAATCTTTTTCCGCTCTTCATAACCTCTTAACTTCGTAACTTCAATCATTATGAAAAATGGCGGTAAAATCTCGATCATCGAAGGCGCGTTCGCGCAATTTCACATCACTCTTACCGGCGGTATGTTCCTCACGGCATTCGCCCTATATATCGGCGTCAATGCTTTTCAAATGGGTTTACTCGCCGCGATCCCTTCGATCATGGCAAGCGTGGGGTTTGTATCCGCGTATCTCGCCTATACGTTCGGCAAGCGAAAATTGCTATGCGTCTACACGTCAGGAATTGGCCGGGGTTTATTCATTGCTTTTATTGTCGCGCTAGCTTTTAACTTCAGAATATCGATACAATTATTCTTTCTGGTAATATTTTTATTTAACTTCTTTTTGTCCTTTTCAGGCAACCTTTGGACATCATGGATGAGCGATCTTATTCCCAGAGAAGCCAGAGGTAAATATTTCGGTATCCGCAACACGATCATAAGCGGAATAGGTATGATCGTTAATTATACAGGCGGGATACTCCTTGACCGCTTCACTCAGAATACAGCATTCTTGATGATATTTTCAGTTAGTGTCATGTGTTCCACGATCGCCGCGCTAATCCTTTCATCACAACCAGAACCTGTCTTTGAGAAAAAAGTGATCAAACTTGAAACAGTTTTTCTGACACCTCTGCGCGATAAAAATTTCGTTTCCCTTGTAACCTTTGTTTCTTTCTGGTATCTTTTTGCCGGTATTGCCGCGCCTTTCTGGGTCGTGCATATGATAAAATTCCTGAAGATGTCTTACTCCACGATCGCCATCTATTCGATCATTGCCGGTATATCCAGTCTCGGCTTTCAGTTATTATGGGGCAAAATGATCGACAAAACAAGATCCAAACCCGTACTGACGATCAATTTCATCGGTGTTATATTCCTGCCCTTAATCTGGCTTTTTGCCAGGCCAAATTTCACACTGCCGATCTGGATCGATGCCTTTTTCAGCGGCGGTTTCTGGAGCGGTATAAACCTTAGTTTGTTCAATATCCTGCTGAGCCTGACCGAGGACAAGGAAATCAAGGAATCTTATTTCGCTGTTTTCTCGACGATCACCGGCATCTGCGGATTCCTGTCTTCACTATTAGGCGGTCTGATCGCGCAGGTCTTGTCGAGATTTGAGTGGCAGTTCCTGGGCCAAACATTTATTAACTTCCATGTTCTGTTCCTGGGCACGACGCTGTTCAGGGCGATAAGTCTTGGCTTCCTCCGTCAGGTCCATGAAAAAGAAGCGTATCCCACGTTGTATACGCTGCAGATGATCGGCGACTACACGGTCCGCAGGTTGAACGAATATAAGGACCTGGTCCTCAACGCCCTCCGGTTCACCAAGTAAATCCTTTTCGTCATTGCGAGCGATCCTTGTGCGCAACATTACACCCTCTCCTTTTTCCTCCCCCCTCGAGGCAACGTGGAAAAAATAGATGAATTGCAATGAATGGTATCCCTGTGGGAGGGAGGGTAAGGGTGGGGGGGATAACTGGAGTCCCGAGGGGCGAGGGGCGGCAATCTCAGCCGTGTTTTTCCCTTTTCCGCGATTGCTTCGTTGCTTCGCTCCTCGCAATGACAGAAGTGGAAGTTTGATAGGATATCAATATATAAATACTATCTTTTCTGTAGCGATGCGGCTGCCCGCATCTGTCTCCAGCCGGCAATAATACACTCCCGCCGACGCTTTACGGCCAAAGGTATCATCACCATTCCATGAGATCGAATATTCGCCATTACCCGGTTCAAATTTAACCGCATACGTCTTCAAAAGCCTGCCTAAGACGTCGTAAATCTTGAGCTTTAATTTTTGCTGGACTGTCCCCATGATGATCGTGAACTGTACCGGCTTTCTTGCGCTGAACGGGTTGCTCGTGACCTGAAGGCGACATTTATCGTACGCAACAGCAGCCCTGTGATCTTCTTCAACCCCCACGAACGGATACAGCTTGCCCCAGATCCGTTCCACCCGGATCCCGCGATTGCCCAGGTTCGTTGTCTTGCTGGTATATGTGACCAGGGTCTGGTCGCCGTTGCCTCGGCACAAAGAAGGTTCGATCTGGTCATAGGCGTGCGAGGCGACCAAGTATGTGTTAAGCACATTTCCCGCAGAATTGACCTTGGCGCCGTACAGGTCATAAGTACCGTCGTCCGTATATTGTTCCCAGACAACCAGATAGTTAGTGCCGTCAAAACAAACCTGTGGTGAAGTGGCAACTTTGTCCAACGCGGAGATCATGATGCCCTGCGTATCCAGCACTATACCGGATTGCGTTACCCGGCTGCAATAGATGACGCTTGAATCAAGAGGCCATCCTCCACCGTCATTTCTCTCATCCTGCCATACGACAAGAAAGTTCGCTCCGTCGAAGGCAGCTACCGGTGCATACTGACCCCGTACTGCTTGCGATATAGGAACGCTTATCGAATCAAGCATGTTGCCTGCGGTATCAACACGTGCTCCGTAAATATCTTTATATCCATATCTCCAATCTTCCCAAACCACCATATACAATCCACCACCGAATGCGAGTTTTGGACAATGTAGTTCGCTGTAGTAACCGATGTTGAATCCCAATGTATCAATGACTGTTCCGTTCAACCCGATGCGCGCCCCATATATTTGACCGAATGCGGTTTGGCGAAAATCCTGCCATACTGCCATAAAATTTCTGCCGTCAAACGTCACTGCGGGGTCGGAACAGGTTACAGGTATGCCTCCCAGAGAAATTTGAAATCCCAGACTGTCTAAAACTTCACCGGTTGTGCGCACTCTCGCGCCGTAGACATCAGCATTCGTTATCCAACCACTCAGCAACCGGATTTCTTCAAGCCAGACAACCAGATATATACTATCACCGAAAGCGATGCAGGGTGAAATCGCACCGCCGCGATAATCCGTCAATCCTGCGGGCCTGAAATTACAGATTGGAATGGCATTTGTATCAATTATCGTGCCGGCGGAATTCACGCGAAGTCCATATAGACTTGAATAACTTGCAGACAGGGTGTCATAATGCTTGTCCTGCCAGCATACAAAATAGTTTGTACCGTCGAATCCTGAGGCTGACATCGTTTGTCGACCGGGGATCTTTACTCTTCCGGCATTAAATGGTAGACCGATAATATGCAGCGTGGAATCGATAATAGCCGCTCCAATAGAAAAAGATTCGATTTTACATTCACCTGATGCATCACTCCCGTGCCTTCGTTGCCAAACGAGTAATGATTTGCTATTTCCTTTAACGAAATGACTGTTATACTCGCTGAAAACTGCAGACGCGTTTACTATAATATCATTGGTGTCCAGGTCAACACCGTTTAGCGTTACCCTGGAACCAGCAAGGGCAAACAGTACAGAATTAGACGTCCAGCTATGCCAGGTAACCAGGTATTTGGTTTCATCATACATAACCTCCGGTGTAAAAGCAGAATATACTGACATCGGCACCGTAGTGTCTGACAAACATATTTCCGTTGTATCAATGACGATACCCGATTGCGTAATGCGTTTTCCGGCTATGTATTGAATCCAATTTTGAGGTTTGCACTGATAAACGACAAAAAAATTCGTTCCATCAAATGCGACTGCCGCATTGCGCTCCCTGACGTCTGATCCTACAGCAACCGGAATACCCGCCGTGTCAATAACAGCTCCTGAAGGAGAAACGCGGGCCGCAAAAATGTCACCAGTTTGTCCACTACCAAACCCCATATAATGCCA
The DNA here is from genome assembly GCA_036382775.1 of bacterium. Classification (NCBI taxonomy): domain Bacteria; species bacterium. The sequence goes on from DASVHD010000019.1 coordinate 38,910, forward strand.
GACAACCAGGTATGCGGAATCGCCGTATGCCAATCTTGGTAAATCACCTCCTAGCCAAATGGGCGATATCCTGATCGATGGAACATCAAGCACCATTCCGGATGGGGATACCCTTGCACCCCGGATGCCACCTGAATATTGACCATAAGTGTTATTCCAAACCACGAGGTAATTCGTGCCGTCAAATGCGATTTCAGGGCAGGCAGGGCAGCCAATACTCCCTGAATCGATCGTAATGCTCGTGGTATCCAGCAAAGTTCCGCCGGTGCTTACCCGTGCGCCGGCAACGGCGTTGACCACAAATTCCTGATAGTCGCAATATGGAAGGTATTCCCTCCATACTACGAAATAATTTGTGCCGTCAAATGCGACAGCTGGATCCTGCGCCCAGCGATCCGTTTTGATCGCGATGCCGAAGGTGTCAAGGATAACCCAGCTTTCACTCACCCTCGTTCCATAGATCGCCGGGAACCCGTTTCGATAATCGGTCCAGACGATCATATAATTCGTGCCGTCGAATGCAGGATCCGGGCAGAACTTGTTGCCCACGCCGGGGAATGAAACGTAATTGGTGTCAATGATGAATTCGCCCTCACCAAAAAGCAGGGATAACGAACAAATACAGATCAACGAAACAAATAATTGCTTCATAATTCCTCCCTAAAAGACATATTTTCAAATCTTTATATATTAATATTATGCATAATCCATGCCTGTTCCAAGGCATTAATATATTGTATTTTCATCGTAAAACATACGCCGCCTGTCTCATATTACAGGACTGTATCAAAATAATACAATTTTATCCTACCTTGACAGGCACTGCTTTATAATTACACTATAATCCATGCTTTTTATTCTCTGCGGTCTCAGCGTTCCCTTCTCTTTCTCTGCGGCCTTTGCGGTCTTTTGTGTTCTCAGCGGTCTCCGCGTCAATGAAGATTGACATTGGCATCTACTACGGTCCCATCGATCTCCTCGTGTACCTGGTGCGGAAAAAGGAGGTTGATATCTTCGATATCCCCATCGCGCAGGTTGCCGAGGAATACCTGGATTACATACGCAAGATCGAACGCGATGACCTCGAGGATGCCGCGGATTTTCTTCTAATGGCGGCGATACTGATCCGGCTGAAGGTCAAATCCCTTCTCCCCCGCACGCCCGAAGACGAGGAGGCTAACAAGCCGATCACGTTGATGCAGATCATCGAGGAATTCAAGAAATACAGGGAGATCGCCAAGGCGTTCGGCGTGATGGAAGCCGAGCACAGCAAACAATTCCCCAGAATATCAAAGGACGAGCCGGTGACAGTTCTGGAAGAAGGCGACCTGGCAAGCCTGGTGCTGGCGTTCCGGCGGCTTAAGCCGCCCGAAGTGGAAAAGCTTTTTTTGAAAAGACAGGAAGTTCCGATCGAGACGATCATTACCGACATAAAGAACATCCTAAGTACCCGGGAGCGGATCAACTTCCTTGAATTCCTTAAAACTAAAGACGACATTCCGCTTGCCGTGGGATATTTTTTCGGAATGCTCGAGCTTGTGAAAGAAGGCATCGCCAAGGTCATGCAGGATACGACGTTCGGGGATATCTACCTGTACAATAATGCAAAATCCTGATTTCGAAATCCGAAATCCTAAACAATATCGAATGACCAAAATCTTTAATTCCCCCCCACCTCAATCCTCCCCCTCGAGGGGGGAGGGAAGGGGAGGGGGTGTGTTTGGGATTTAGAATTTAGAATTTGTTTATGTTTCATGCTGAGGATTCGACACGAAGCGGGATTTAGATATTAGTATTTAGGATTTACAATGCTTTTATTCTTAATTTTATCATATATCGCCCGCGAGGACTCAAACTGCCAGTATTTACTGGATAAACAACTCGCTCATTATTTCCCGGCATGGGAATGCTATTTTGATTCATCATACAACGGCATGCGGACTTCGCAGGGATGCCTGGACCTGCTGAATTGGTACATCGACCTTCAGACGCGTTATGAAGTTTTGCTGTCAAGAAGAATTGGTCTCAGATACCGCAATCACTACCGCGGCGATTATAACGATCACATTAACAATCACTATTTTGATCCTTTATTGAAACTTAACGAAAATTTTAAACTTATACTGTCAATTACCACACACTATTATAAGGGTGAAAATGAAATAGGAGTGGGATATCAATGGGGCAAGGATTACATGAATTTCATGGAAACGTTCATCAGTGTTGAAAATTTCGATCGGAATTTTTCATTGAAGGCCTCCCCTGAAGGACCGGATAAATTCACCTACTCGGGCCTTGCATACCCGATAAAACTCATCACCACGATAAACAAAACATGGACCCATGGCCGGCTGAATTTAGACTGTGATCTGAGCACAAAGTACAAGATGCATTCAACAATCTTGACAGAAGAAGGCTGGAACAGAAAAGCAAACCTGCGCGTGTGGCATGACATAAAACAATGGCAATTTGGCATAATCTCGAACCTTCAATTATCCGATATTGAGAAACATGTAAATGACTATGCTGAGACTACGTCCGTCTACGAATTAAGATCCTTTGAGATGATCAACGAACCCATGATCGCCTGGCAAATAAACGCGAAATGGAAACCCGTGGTATACTTCACTTACGATTTCAAAACAGTTGAAGAAGAATCACTTAGTGTAGACCAGTCTTATGAAAGAAACATTTTTGCCTACCTTGTTGACCTAGAGTTCTCACCGGGTGGAAGGTTTATCTGGCATCTGGGCACCCAACGCCAGTTCTATGAAAGTAATTGTACGGATTTAAGCATAGGCGAAACAAATCACCGTGAATTCAAAGAAAGACGGATAAATGTAGGGCTTGAATACCGCTATAACAATTTTTGGTTCTACCTTGTCGAAGCCATGGAGGGGGATTTTCCCACGGAAAAATATCTGCACAACCATACCTACCTGCAGATGATGCTGAAGTTCTAAGCTGTCATTGCGAGTGATCTTTGTACGAAGCAATCTCAGTTATTGTCATCCTGAGTCCGCCAAGCGGTATCGCGCACGAAGGATCTCAGATTCTTCATTTCGCTTCGCGAAACTCAGAATGACAGAAGAAAAGAAAAATTGCTTCGCGGTTTCTGTCACTCCTGCGTATGCAGGAGTCCAGTATTCAAGAAATCTGGATTCCGTGTCAAGCACGGAATGACAAATGAAAAGCCACTTCATAGTATTAAATATATCATAAAAACATATTGACATTGCGTGTGCATATTATATACTATGGAAACGCGGGAGTAGCTCAATGGTAGAGTCACAGCCTTCCAAGCTGTTTGTTGCGGGTTCGAATCCCGTCTCCCGCTGTGTCTCGCCTGCGGCGAGACAGCAGATAGCGTATGGCTGATGGTTTATAGTAAACAAAAATACTGAGCGCAAATGGTGTTTGTAGGGCAAGGCTTTAGCCTTGCGAAGAAATAATTGCAAACCTGAAGGTTTGCCCTACGTGTGAATAAAAAATTTATAATTGATAAAAACTAAAAAAATAAAACATGAAAGCGGTTATCCAGCGGGTTAATAAAGCGAGCGTGACGGTTGATGGCTCACGTATCGCTGAAATACAAAAAGGTCTGCTTGTGCTTTTGGGTGTCAGGAAAGGCGACACCGACGAAAAAACAAAGGAACTGGCAGACCGCTGCGCGAACTTAAGGATCTTCGAGGATGACAAAGGCAAGTTCAACCTTTCGCTAATTGATACTAAAGGCGAAGCGCTGGTTGTTTCCCAATTCACGCTTCTGGCCGATGTAGCAAAAGGCAGGAGGCCGTCATTTTCTGACGCCGAAGAACCCGAACATGCGAAAAAACTCTATGAATCCTTCATTACTTATCTGCGGGAACTAGGGATCCCGGCAAAAGGCGGCGTATTTGGCGCCCGGATGCTGGTTTCGCTCGATAACAATGGCCCCGTAACACTCATTTTGGAGGTGTAAATGGCATTCAGCATGACCGGTATCGGAAGGGCAAGTGGTGAGGTAAGTAAACCTTCAATCAAATTTGATGTCGAAATAAAATCTTATAACCACCGTTTTTTGGATATTTCATTGAAAGTACCAACATGTTTTTTACCGTACGAGAATGAAATAAGGAAAATGCTGCAGGGCGTGATAACTCGTGGGCATGTCATCGTTGTCATCCAGATGGACCGTGAACTATTGGGGACAAAATTTGAGATCGACAACACACTCTTGAGCGCGTATCTTTCACTGGCCAAGGAATTGAAAAAACGAAAGCAAGCCAAGGGAACCATCGATGCTAACACACTGCTCTCGGTCCCGGGGCTGATAAAGATGAGTCAAAGCCAGATCGATACTTATAAGATTTTCGAAAATCTCAAGCCGATCTTGAAAAAAGCTCTCGATGAACTGATGCTCATGAAAGAAAAAGAAGGCGGCAGTACTGTCAAGGATATAAAGAAGTCGCTCAAAATCATCGAAAAGCTGATCACCGATATCAAAGAAATGATACCGGTCCGCAACGAATTTTATAAAAACAGGCTGAGCGAGATTCAAAAAGATTTCAAAACGAATCTCGACAAGGACCGTTTCTACCAGGAACTGCTGTACGTTTCGGACCGGACTGACGTTACCGAAGAAAGCGAGCGGCTCCAGGGGCACCTTGCGATGTTCAATGAATCGCTTGTCAAAGATCCTCATCCTGGTCGAAGAATGAATTTTATACTGCAGGAGATGCAGCGCGAAGCAAACACCCTGAGCGTGAAAGCAAACTATCTCAAGATCAGCGAAGCGGTCGTGGTCGTCAAGGAAGAGATCGAAAAAATAAGGGAGCAGGTGCAAAACATTGAATAAACAAAAGACGCTGCCTTCCACGAGCCTGAAAGTTCTGCTCCAGCCTGGAGTAGGGCGTTTACGCCCGTTTCTTTGGTCTCCTGGAGTAGGGCGTTTACGCCCGTCGTCATAAAGAAGGATATTAATATTGAAAGTGCCGGGCAAACTCATCGTTCTTTCCGGGCCCTCCGGAGTGGGTAAAACGTCGTTATGCGAGCGCATCTTGAAAAACAATTCACGCATGCGATACTCGGTATCAGCTACTTCCCGGCCGCGGCGAAAAGGCGAGAGGAACGGACGCGAGTATATTTTCCTGACCGAGCGGACCTTTGAAAAATGGATCGCCCAGAATAAATTCATTGAACACGCACGGGTGCATGGCAACCTGTACGGCACGCCGCGGAAATTTCTGATCGACAGCCTGAACAAGGGCCGCGATGTGCTGATGGACGTTGACGTTCAGGGCGGGAAATCCTTGATGAAGGAATTCCCCGATGGGATAATGATATTCATATTGCCGCCGAACTATGCCGAACTCAGAAAACGCCTGATCAACCGAAGAACCGATCACCTCCACATCATCAAGAGCCGCTTGAGAAGAGCTCGGCAGGAACTGCGTTATAAAAAGGATTATGATTATACGGTCGTGAACCGCGATCTGAACCGGACCGTGCGGCAGATCATAAAAATAATCAATTCAGAAAAAATGAAGTCACAGTGCCCCTTATTACCTCCCCCTTGATGGGGGAGGACTAA